>JAUVQP010000059.1 GCA_030598075.1 Miltoncostaeaceae bacterium
GGTCATCGGCGGAGCGGCGCACCCGGACTCCTGGAGGCGAGCGTCCTAGTGCCGTGTCAGGGAACCATGGCGTGTTCTGGCCGCGAAAACCCCGCGGGGCAAGGACGCAGCGTCATCGCCATGGTTGAGTCCATGGCGATGACCGAGGACACCGCATCCGCGATGGTTTGCAGCGAGGAAGAAGGGGGCAAAGGTTTCCTGACACGGCACTAGCCCCCCGGGAGGGGGCACTAGGGTTGCGTCAGCGTCTGCGGCGGCCCTCGAGGGGCGCGCCGGCCCGGGGGATGCTCCGGGGACACGAGCAGCGGAGCGACGATGGCTGACATCGAGGAACGCATGACCGTCGCGCGTCCACCGGAGGACGTCCGAGCGTTCATCTTGGACGCCGGGCGGGCGACCAACTGGCAGGGGAACCTGACGGAGTACGAGCAGACCACCCCGGGTCCAGCCGGAGAGGGGACACGCTCGCGCGGGGTCTCGGAGGTCGTCGGGATGCGCATGGAATGGACAGCCGAAATCGTCGACTGGGGGGAGAGCGGCTGGACGTGGAGGAGCGTGGAATCGGAACCCCCGTGGGAGATTCGCTGGACGATCGAGCCGGTGGACGACGGCACGGAGGTCATCTTTGAGCAGTCTTCCCCCAGCCTGGAGGGAATGAAGGGCATGATCGCTCGGAAAATCCTCGGAGCCCAGGCGGTGAAGGACCTGGAGCAGCTCCGGGAGATGGTCGAGGCCGGGTAGCCGCGCTGCAGCGGAGCGCGGTCGAGCCCCTCCGTCTTGGCCGGATGGCTCAGGACGGCCACTTCGCGCTCTCGGCCATCGACCCGGACAACTTCTACCGCTACATCAGCCTGCTCGGCCGCATCGTGAGCATCGACGACGACACCGACCCGGCCGACATCGTCCGGCTCGCGCGCCGCTACATGGGGGAGCCGTGTCCGGTCCCCGGGGCGCCGCCCGTCATGCGGGCAGCTGAGCGAAGACGATGCTCACGTCCTCGTCGCCCACCACGCGGGTCGTGTGGCCCCGCCCAGCGACGTCCTCAACGAGCCCCATGTCGCCGGCTCGAAGCCTCCGCACCTCGCCGTCGCTGACGCCGACCTCGATCTCCCCGGCGAGCACGAAGAAGAGCTGACGCCGCGGCGCGCGGTGCCAGTCGCTGCTCCAGCGGGCGGGGATCCGGCAGATGAGGCAGCGGCTCACGTCCACCGGCTCGGAGACGAGGAAGGCGGGTGCCGGGGGCGTGAGCTCCACCTCGGACAGCGCGATCTCGAACGGGCCGAAGTGCGACTCTCCGTCGGCATCGCTGTAAAGGCGCACCAAGCCCATGCGGGGAGCGTGTCAGGCGGGTCGGCCGTCGCCCCGCTGCGGCTCGTGGGAGACATCCGCCCAGACGATGGTCCTCCGCCGGCCGGGTCCAGGAGGGAACGCCGCAGCTCGCCCGCGCCGCGAGGATGGCGCTAGTGTCGGGTTCGTGAGGAGGGTGCGACACGCGTCGCTGGCCGCTCTCGCGCTCGCGGCTCTCGTTCCGGCGAGCGCCGCGGCCCAGTGGTCGGATGCCCAGGCGGTGACGCCTTCCGGTCGCAATGCGCGCTCTCCCGATGTCGCCGTCAACGCCCGGGGAGACGCCATCGCGGCGTGGATCATCAGCGCTCGCTCCGGACGCTCCGTGATCCGAGCCTCAATCCGTCCGGCCGGCCGTGCGTGGGGGCCGGCGCGGACCCTGTCGCGCGTCGGCCGATCGGCGCGGGATCCCCGGGTCGCGATCAACGATCGCGGTCAAGTCCTCGCGGCGTGGCGCCGAGTGGCCCGAAACCGACGCGTCCGCGTCGCCGGGGGGCGCCTCAGGCCGCAGGCCGTATACGTCGTCCAGGCCCGCCGGACGAACGTGCGCTCGGCCTCGTGGGACAAGACCCAGACCCTGTCGTCCGCGCGGCAGAAGACGGGCGCGCCGCGCGTCGGCCTCGACGCGCGCGGCAGCGCGGTCGTCACCTGGCACTGGGGAACCGGCACCGCCCCCGGGAACCCGGGCTTCGTGTCGCGCGTCCAGGCCGCCGTCGCCCCTCGGGGGGGCCGCTTCCGTGGCGCTCAACGGCTCTCGCGCCTCGGCGGCTGCGCTCAGGCCGTGGGGCTCCCGGACGTCGCCATGGGCGAGGGCGGGCACGCCATCGCTTGGTGGGAGTGCCGCCGGAACCGGCGGGACATCGCCCTCGACTACGCGACGCTCAGCCCTGGCGCCGCCCGCCTCGGCGCCGACCGTCGCCTTCGCGGTGTGGCGCGCGGCGAGCTCTCCGTGAGCGCCACGGTGGCGAGCGACGGCGCGGCCGTCATGGCGCTCACCGGAATGGGCGGCGCTCGGGCGCCGCTGCTGCTCGTCACCGAGCGTCCGGCGGGCTCGGGCGCGCTCGCCCGCCTTCCCGTCCCGCTCAACGGGCAGCGGGTCAGCGCCATCGCCGTCGCGGGAACGGCGAGCGGAGACTCGATCGCGGCGTGGATCGGAGCCCGCACGGGCTCCGAGGCGCTCGCGCCGCTCGGCGCGGCGAGCCGCGCCGCCAGCGCCCTCTTCTTCGGCCCGAGCGAGGAGCTTCAGGCGCCGCGGCGCGCGGAGGCGCTCGGCGCGGCTCTCGCCGCGAGCGGCTCGGCGAACGTCATCTGGGTGCAGGGCGTGGGTCGCACCCAGCGCGTGCTCACGACGACCCGGCCGAGCGTCGCGCGACCGTGGGGTGCCCCCGAGGCCATCTCGTCCGCGGGCGAGATCGACATCCAGGGGGCCCCGGCCATCGCCGTCGACGCCGACGGTGACGCCATCGCCGTCTGGTCACGGCGCGTGGACGGACGCTTCCGCGTCGAGCGGGCCGAGTACCGCGCCACGCGGGAAACGGCCGGCGTCCTGCCGCCCCCAACGCGGCCCTAGGACGCCGGGCTCGGCTGGGGAATCGTGGCGGCCTCGCGCGCGGGCTCGTCGGCCTCCTTCGCCATGTCGGCGACGGGGTCGAGCGCGACGCTCAGCGCGGCGCACGCCACCTGGAGTTCCTCCGCATCCGGCTCCGCTGTCGTGAGGCGCTGCGCGAGCAAGCCCGGGGCCGAGAGAAACGAGAGCCTCCCCCTTGCGCGCATCGCGGCCCGCCGTTGCAGCTCGAACGAGATCGCCGTGACGATGGGGGCGCCGATGATGCGCGTGGCGATCAGGGCCGGATAGGTGAAGATGCCCGTGACCGCGAGAACCGCCCCGTACACGGCGATCGACACGAGAGCCGAGACCACCAGAAACGATGTCCCGCAGCGGGGGTGGAAGCGGCTGAACGGGGCGGCGGCCTCGACGGTGAGCGGGCGCCCGGCCTCGAACGCGGCGATGGCTTTGTGCTCCGCCCCGTGGTAGCCGAGGATCCGCCGAAACGGCCGAAAGCGGCTGAGCACCCAGAGCGTCAGGAGGAGGAGACTCAGCCGCAGCAACGCGTCGGTGACGATGAACGCCGCCCCGGTGAGACCAATCTCCTTGGCGATGACGATCGGGGCGATGCGAAAGGCCGCCACCTGAATGCCGACCCCGACGAACGCCGAGAGCACGATCAGCACGCGTGCCCCGAAGCCGAGCGAGGCCTCTTCCTCCTCCTCCTCCTCCTCGTCGGCGCCGGCGACGACGCTCCAGCGAAGCTCCTCCGAGGCGGTCAGAGCGCGCTTGCCGACGGAGAGAGCCATGTGAATCGCCAGCACTCCGCGAACCAGGGGCCACGCGGCCCAGCGCTGGGTGCGCGGCGGAAGATCGAACCCGTCGGTGAGGATCTCGCCGGTGTCCTCATGGCGGACGGCGATGCCGACTCGCTCACGGGTGCGCATCATGACTCCCCCCGGCAGGGCGCTTCCCCCGACCTGGGGCGGCTTCGACGTGGAGATTCCCGCTCTCCTTACTGCGAGATCAGGGCGCCGAGTACCCGGCGCCGTCGACCGATGATCGGCGAGATGCCCCGAGAAGTGAAGTGGGCTCGTCGGAGGGCTGCGGTTCGTCCTCGAGCGCAACGCTGAGCCGAACGAGCTGCGCGGCACCGAGCCCGGCCGCCCTCAGCGCCTCCTTCGCGAGCCGGCTGCCATCCCGAGCGGCGTCGGCCATCCCGAGCCGGACGTCGATGCCGAACGATGCCGACAGCTCGTTGCGCTCGACCACGGCCGACGCTCCGTCACACGAAGCGGGGCCGGGAAGGCCTCGGAGTGCCCGGTCGAGCCGACGGCTGGCGTCCTCCGGAAGGTCGTCCGCGGTGACGGCCGTGTAGTCGACGCGGTAGCGCTTCATCGCTCCCGGCACCTTAGTGCACCGGGCGCTCGTCGCTCGCGCACGCCCAAGCGGCGGCCTCGTCGCGGTTCCGGACCCCGGCGAGTCGGTCGAGCATCACGATGCGCTGCCCGGGGGCCACGAACGCGCTGACCGCCCACCACCAAAGGTCGTCGGTGTCCTCAACCACGATGCCGATCCGATGGAGCGGCGCCGGCTCCGACATGGCGATTCGAGCCTCGGGTATCGCGCTGTGTGGTCCGAGAGCGAGGGCCAGCGCGCCGTCCGAGCCGAGAAGATGAGGGCCCGCGCCGTCGCTGAGCAGGGCGGGCAGTCTGAGGGCGATGGCCGCGCGCTCACGATCCCCGACGCCACGCCCGGAGAGTCGCCGAGCCATCCTCTCGCCCTCGGGGCGCGTGACCCCGGCGAAGCTCGTCGTTCCGTCGGCGAACCGGAGCGCCCAGCGGCGGGTCGCGTCGGCCCTCCCAAGGGGAGCGTCCGGCGCGCGAACCACGGTCGTGCCGACCATCGCCCGCGAGCATAGGCTTCACGGGGTGCGCGCGATGGTGCTGACCGAAACCGGCCCGGCGCACGACGCCGGCCCGCTGATCGCCGTGGAGCGACCGACGCCCTCCCCCGGAGAGGGCGAGATCCTGTTGGCCGTCAGCGCCTGCGGCGTGTGCAGGACCGACCTCCAGCTCGTCGAGGGCGATCTCGCCGCACGACGACTTCCGATCGTGCCGGGCCATCAGATCGTGGGACGCGTGGAGGCCGTCGGCCCCGGCGTGCACGATTGGGCCGAGGGCGAGCGGGCCGGCGCGACGTGGCTCGCCGAGACCTGCGGGCGCTGCGTTCGCTGTCGGTCCGGCCGCGAGAACCTCTGCGTGGACGCCCGCTTCACCGGGTGGGATGTGGACGGCGGCTTCGCGGAGTACTGCGTCGTCCGCGCCGACGTGGCCGCCCGCATCCCCGACTCGTTCGGCGACCTCGATGCAGCGCCACTTCTGTGCGGCGGTGTGATCGGGTTCCGCGCGCTGAGATTGTCGGGCGTCCAGCCCGGCCAACGGCTGGGCCTCTACGGCTTCGGAGCGTCCGCCCTCTGCGCGATCCAGATCGCGCGACACTGGGACTGCCGGGTCTTCGTCTGCACCCGATCGGAGCGGGAGCGCGAGCGAGCCCGCCGGCTGGGAGCCGTCTGGGTCGGTGGCTACGACGACGAGCCGCCCGAGCCGCTGGATGCCGCGATCACCTTCGCCCCCGTGGGCGAGGTGGTGGTCTCTGCCCTGTCCGCGCTCGATCGTGGCGGCACGGTGGCGATCAACGCCATCCACCTGGACCGCGTGCCCAGCTTCCCGTACGAGGCGCTGTGGTGGGAGCGGTCGATCCGGAGCATCGCCAACGTGACGCGAGCAGACGTTCGCGATTTCCTGCGGCTGGCCGCCGATATTCCGGTGGTGACCCAGTTCGAGACGCTGCGGCTCGAGGCCGCGAACGCGGCGCTTCGACGACTGCGCGACGGCGACATCGACGGAGCCGCCGTGCTCATCCCGGAGCCCGAATGACGGCAGAGGCCGCCACCGCGGTTCGGTGACGGCCCCCGCGCGCCGGCCTACAGCCCGCCGGTGGCCCTCTTGATGGAGGCGGTGACCGCCTTCTTGAGCTCCTTCCCCACGTCGGGCGCCCACCCCTTGGACGCCGCGGCGACGGCCGCGATGAGCAGCGTGACCATGACGACCACACCGACGTACTCCACCGTTCCCTGGCCCCGCTGACCAGCCGCGCGGTCCGCCAGGGCGCTCGCCGTCACCTGAAGCCACGCCATGAGCATGTAGGGCATCGATCCTCCCCCAGATCGTTTCCATCGACACCCCAATGCTGGGCCCGGTTGCAGAGACGTCTCCAGACCCGCGGCGAACCGGGGCATCACGGCTGTGTGACCCTGCGTGCGCCGGCGTCACCTCGTGCTGGGCTCTCCCCCGGGCGGCGCTCCCGCCGCACCACCCGCCGCCCCCCGGCACGAAGTACCCGCCGGAGAAGCTCGTCTGCCGTCAACCCTCCGAGATCGCGCGACAGCGCCCGTGCGGCGTCGGCGGGGTTCGTCTGCAAGAGACGATCGGCGTACCGCGCAAGGTCGCGCGCCCCGCGAAACCCGTCGGCGCTCGGCCCGAGAATCGAGGGTGGGTCCTCCGGACGTGGGCCGGGCGACAGAAGCTCCTCGATGAACAGCACCGGATCTCGGAGGGCCTGACGCCCACGTCGCCGCAGGCGGTCGACGAAGCCGGCCCCGAACTCCCGATCGACGGACGCCCGAAAGCGGACGGCGTCCCGGACGCCCCCCGCAAGCCGGGCGGCGATGCCCGGAAACGCGCTCGGCTGGTCGGCATGAGCATCCAACATCGTGGCCCCCGCTCGGAGTTCCTCGGCGACCCTCGCCAGGCCATCCCTGTGCGGCGGCTCGACCGCGACCTCCCGGGCGACCAGCGCGCCGACCGTAACCAGCAGCGTGGCGAGCAACGCCCACATGGACACCGCTTCCACGGTGGCCTGCCCCATCACGCCCCGTCGACGCCCCATCGTGGGCCACGCTAGGCCCCGCGGCGCGCGCCGCTCTACCCGCAATCGACAGCGGCCTGAAACGCATTCGCGAAGCTCGTTGTGACGACGGATCGCTCTCAGCGCGTCCTCGCCCATCGGGGGGATCATGGGTGGCACGCGTGTGAGAGACTGAGGTCCTGTCGGCAGGGGGGTGCGCGTGAACCTCATTGAGAGCCTCACACAGCAAGCGACCCGGGTCGCGAGCGACGTACAGAACTCGCTCAAGCGGGCCCGGACGGAGGGCGAGCGTCGGCTGCTCTTGCGCCAGCACCGGCTGGCGTTGGAGGAGCTCGGCGCCCGAACGTACGAGCTGGTCTCCTCGGGCCGCCTGCCCGGCGACCTGATGGAGCCTCAGGTCGCCGAGGTCGAGGGTCGCCTCATGGAGATCGAGGCCAAGGTGAACGAGATCGATTCCCTACGTCCCGAGGCCGGCGCCGGCGCCGACGCCGACGCCGCCGACCCGTCGACCGCAGCGTTCCCCATGGTTGGCGAGGAGGACGGACAGGGGGACGGCGAGCCCGCCCCGGGCCCCGGGGCGGGATGGGATGCCGCCTCGCGATTCTTCGGGCCGAACGGCTCCTGACCTGAGAGCGCCGCAGCGGCTCTCGCAACGGGGCCCCCTCCGGTGTATGGTGGCGCTCCTGCAGGAGTTTCTCGCGCACGGATGCGCTTTGCCCGAGGAACAACGTGCGTGCCGATCCCGATCTTCAGGGACAGAAGCGATCCGACGGGAAGCCCGCCTGCCATCGGTGTGGGCTCCCGCTGATGGCTGACGCCGAGTTCTGCCCCTACTGCGAGCGCTGGCTCGACGAGGGTGGCCTTCGCCGGATGTTCGGCGGCCGAGGGTCGCGCCGCGCGCGACAGAGCGGAAGACTCACCGCGGCGTCGGAGCGGTTGATGCTCGTGGTGGGGCTTGCCCTGTTCGCGTTCGTCGCCACGCTCAGCATTCTCGCCGCCGTCGCCGCCTAGTGCCCCGCCGGCACGGCTAGGCATCGGGGGCACTCGCAGATGGCGGACGAGAGGTCGGCGAGCCATCGCCAACGGGGACTCAGTATCGTCAATGCGGCTCCCGCAGAGGACGTCTACGACACCGGCGACGAGGTCTCCGGCGAGTTCCGCTGCGCCGAGTGCGACCTGCTGATCAAGTCGCCCCGCGAGAACGACGGCCTCTTGGTGCTGCCGGTCTGCGCGCTCTGCTCGGCGGAGCGCTGGCGCCGGGTCGGATAGGCCGCTCGTGCACCGCCGGGGACGCTAGAGCTCCTCGGCGAGCGCATCGCAGAACTCGTCGACGTCCAGGGCGACCAGGGTCTCGAACGAGGCGCTTCCGCGAGCGCTGAGCTCGAGCGTGATCATCGAGACGACGCGCTCGTCCGGCGCCTCGATGACGGTCAGGAAGTCATAGGCACCGAGCAGCGCCCACTGCTGCTTGACGCGGCCGCCGAGCGCCTCGATCTCGCGGTTGACCTCCAGCAGGCGCTCAGGGGTAATCGCCAGGGTCTGCATGCCCTGGTGGGTGAGCGTGGAGAGCAGGAGGAACGTACGCATGACCGTGGGCGCCAAGCCAGAGTCTACTCCGCGGGCGCGGACCTCCGCGCCCGCCGAGTAGACACCCCGCCCCCAGGTTTAGACCCCCCCGGTAGCCATTCCAGACTCCCAAACGACACCCAGTGA
>JAUVQP010000133.1 GCA_030598075.1 Miltoncostaeaceae bacterium
CCGTGCGGCCCCCTCGTGATGTCGTCGTCGCCATGAGTCCTTCCGCGATGATGGCACAGGCAGGATCGCGTCAGCCATGCGGATAAACCCTCGGGTGGGACGGGCATCCCCGAGGCCGGAGTCGGGGTCATCCCCCATAGACCCGACCTCGCTCGCCCGCGACCATGTCGAGCATGCACACACTCAAAGAAGGATCCATCCGCGGCGCCAAGACGCGGCGCCAGGAGTCGAGCGAGGAACCGCCCCCGCCCTCGCGCACGGGCGTGGTGCGATCGCGCCAACGCATGGCGGGCGGCGTCGCCGCGGGAATTGCCCGACACTTCAACATCGACCCGCTCATCCCGCGGATCGGCTTCGTTCTGCTGACGGTCCTCGCCGGAGCGGGCGCTCTGCTCTACGTTCTCGCGTGGCTTGCGCTGCCGACCGAGGACGGGCCCGGAAAGCTCGAGTCGGCCTTCGGGGGGGAGCCCCGCCGGGGGGTCGTCGCCATCGGCGGCCTCGCGCTTCTCGCGGTCGGGGGCTCCCTCCTGGTCGCCGGCCTCCCCGGTCTCCTGGGATCGGGACTCAGCGTGGCCATCTACCTGATCGGGCTCGGCCTCGGGGCGCTGTGGTGGCGCCGCGGGGCCACCCGCACGTCCGGCCGCCGTGAGCCCGAGCCCCGGAGGGCGGCACCGGCCCCGCGCGGAACGCCGACCCCGACCGCCACGCCGAGCGCCGGCGGTCGAGGTGGACGCTCCATCGCGTGGGCCGCGCTCGCAGCCGCCGCCGTGCTCGCCGGCGCCGGAGCTCTTCTCGCCAGCTCGTGGACGGGCACGTCCGCCCAAACGGCGCTCGCCGTCGTCGCCGCGCTGATCGCAGCGGGCCTTGGCGTGAGCGCCTACGTGGGGCGCGCGCCGGGCCTTGCGACGGTCGGGGTGCTCGTGGCGCTCGCCTTGGTCGCGGTCACCGCGATCGACGTTCCCCTCGGCGGAGGCGTGGGCGACGCGCGCTGGGTCCCCACGAGCGCGGAGGAGTTGCAGGACGAGTATCGCTTCACGGCGGGCGACGCCGTGCTGGACCTGCGCCAGCTGGACCTTCCGCCCGGACGCCACACGGTGGCCGCCAGCGTGGGCGTGGGCAACCTTCGCGTGCACGTTCCCGACGCGGCCGGAGTGGCCGTCGACGCCCGCGTCAGCGCCGGGGACATCGACCTCCGCTACGACGGAGTCAGCCGGCGCGAGAACGGCGTGGACGCGACCGCGACGACCAACGTGCGCGAGGGGGCCGACGCCGGGATCGAGCTTGAGCTGGGCGTGGGCTTCGGCGCGCTTCAGGTGCGATGATCGCCCCGCGTCGCCCATCCACGCTAATCGTCGGGCTCACCCTGGCAGCGGTCGCCGTCATGGCCCTGCTCGACTCGGAGGGCCTGGTGGACGTGGGTGCCGGCGCCCTCGTGGCGGTTCTCCTCCTGGGCCTCGGCGCCGCAGGCTTCACCCGGGCGGCGTGGAGCGCTCGCCGCCGATAGTGTGGGGGCGTGACGAAGAGCCGCTCGGTGTTCCCCGCCTTCCTGGAGATGGGCCTCGGCATCGATCTCGTCGGCGAGGACCAGACCAAGGTCGCACGCCGGGCAACGCGTGAGGCGATCGGGCGTACGTCGCTTCCCGGCATCACGAAGCTGGTACCGAGCGGTCGGCGCCACGACATGCGCGTCGAGGTCACCGTGGCCGTTCCTCGGCCCGGGGAGGTCGACACCGACGCCGTGGCAGCCGAGTTCCCCTACGGGCAGGTCACCGTCACCGCGGTCGAAGGCGGGCTGCGAGCGCCCAACGGGACCGACGCGGGACCCGGCGAGGACCACCTCGTCGCCGCCGTGGCCATCGTCGCCGTCGGCTGGTAGCGATCCGTACGAGCACGTTGGGTCTGCGGGTCGAAGGCCTCGTCAAGCGCTTCGGCGACCTCACGGCGGTCGACTCCCTCGACCTGGCGGTGCCCGAGGGCTCCTTCTTCGGCCTGCTCGGACCGAACGGCGCGGGCAAGACCACCCTTATCCGGAGCGTCGTCGGCCTCTGTGAGCCCGACGAGGGCCACATCGAGGTGCTCGGCGTTCCCGCTTGGGGGCGTCGCGGGGCGGAGGCCCGGCGGCTGATCGGTTACGCCCCCCAAGAGGTGGCGCTGGACCGTTTCGTTCCGGTGCGCGAGGCCCTGGAGCTCCACGGGCGCTACTTCGGGATGAGCCGGCGCGACGCCGTCGCCCGGGCGCGGGAGATGTTGGCGACGTTCGAGCTCGAGGACAAGGCCACAAGCTACGCCAACCTCCTGTCGGGCGGCATGAGACGCCGCCTGCTCCTGGCGCGCGCCCTGGTGCACCGGCCGCGGCTGGTCATCCTCGACGAGCCCACGGCGGGCGTCGACATCGAGCTTCGTCATGACCTCTGGGCTCACATCAGCCGGCTGCACGCGGACGGGACGACGATCCTCCTGACCACCCACTACCTCGAGGAGGCCGAGGCGCTCTGCGAGCGCGTGGCCTTCATGCGCGACGGCCAGATCGTCACCGAAGGAGCCCCCGCCGAGCTGCGAGGCCGCTTCGGAGCGGGACGACTGGAGGACGTCTACCTCCGGGTCGTCGGCCGATGAGCGCCGAGGCCTCGGCTCGGGATCTTCGACGGGCGCAGTGGCGTGGCGTCGGGGCGGTCGCCGAGCGCGAGATCCTGCGGGTGCTCAGGCTCTGGAAGCAGACCCTCGTTCCGCAGGTGCTCGTGGCGGTGCTCTTCATCGTCGTCTTCGGTCTGGCGCTCGGGGGGCGCCTCGACGGTATCGGCGGGGTCCCCTACGAGCAGTTCATCGTGCCCGGTCTCGTGCTGATGGGCGTCGGCACCGCAGCGTTCGCCAACAACGGCACCTCGATCTACCAGGCCCGCGGAGACGGCTTCATCGAGGACCCGGTCAGCAGCCCCATGACCGCGTCCCAACTCCTTCTCGGCTATCTCTCGGGCGGGATCGTGCGCGCGGCGATCATCGGCGTCGGAATCGTCGCCGCCGCGCGCGCCTTCGTCGTCTTCCCGCTCGTCAACGCGGGGCTGGTGGTGGCGACCCTGCTGCTCTCGGGCATCGCTTTCGCGGCGCTGGGCACGGTCGTCGGCCTCTACGCCCGCGGCTGGGAGCACCAGAACTTCGTGGGCAACCTGGTCATCCAACCGCTGGTCTTTCTGGGCGGCGTCTTCTACGCCGTCGACGACCTGCCGGAGCCCTGGGCGACGATCAGCCGCTTCGACCCGATCTTCTACATGGTGGAGGCCACCCGCGAGGGCATGCTCGGCGCCGCCGAGGTGCCCCTCGGGCTATCGCTCGGGGTCACCGCCGGACTGGCCGCGCTGATGGTGCTCTGGGCCTACACGCTCTTTCGCCGTGGGGTCGGCCTCCGTACCTGACACGCGGGCCGCGACGGCGCGCGACGTCGATGTCGCCTCGGCGAGCGATCACTCCGCGCTCTGCCGAGTGTCTCTCGCCGAGTGCTCGGCACGGCCGTCGTCGGCGCGAGCGGCAACCGCGAAGGTCTTCGTGAAGGTGTACTCGAAGCCCTCCGGCCCCTCCTGGGCGACGAGGGCGGCCTCGATGCGAGCGAGCATCGCGTCGACCTGCGCCGGCCGCATGATCGCGTGCCAGATGTGGCTTCCGACGGTGCGCATTCGCCCGAGGTAGGCATCGACCGACGTGGTGCGAACGCGCGTCTCGACCCAGATGTCGACCGGCTCCAGTCCGGCGGCCCGCAGGTCGATCGCGAGGCGCCGGGGGTCGATCGACGCACTCAGGAACACATCCCAGACGCGGTCGGGCACGGGCGGGTCGAGGCCCCGTAGCACCGCGACGTACTCGCGATCATGGCCGGCGCCGGGCGACACCAGGCCGAAGACCCCCCCGGCGCGGAGCGACCCGGCGATCGCGCGAAGGGCGGCCGGGCGGTCGGCGAACCAGTGGTAGGCCATGCTGCACAGCGCCACATCGACGGTGATGTCGAGGTCGGCGAGCGCCAGGACGTCCGCGGCCTCGAGCCGCGAGGTGACGTCCCGGCCCTCGAGCTTGGCGGCGAGTTGCTCCAACATGCCGGCCGAAGCGTCGATTCCCACCACGTGCCGAAGGCGCGGAAAACGATCGAGCATGGCGATCGCGGCGAACCCCGTCCCGCACCCGACGTCCAGAAGCGAGCCGTAGTCGCCCTCGGGCAGCGAGGCGACCAACCGTCCCGCCGCCATGCGGTTGTAGCCCACGGCCGCGTCGTAGCCCGGCGCGTTCGCGTCGTAGCGCTCGGGGAGTCGGTCCTGAGCCATCCCTGCAGACTAGTTGCTCTATCCCGGCAGACTCGTTGCTCTCCCCGGGCCGGGAGGCCGGGTCAGTGGGGCGTTCGCACCCCGCCGGCCGGAGCCTGGACCCTGCCGGGATCGAGGGTGGCGTAGTCGGGGTGCGGCGGCACGCCGCGAGCCATCCACTCGACGAGGGAGCGTCCGGCGCTGACGCCGGACTTGAACCCGGTGCCGCTCCACCCCACCGAGAGCCACAGGCCCTCGGGGCCGGCG
>JAUVQP010000082.1 GCA_030598075.1 Miltoncostaeaceae bacterium
CCGAGCAGCGAGCGGCGTGGTGCGGGGCGCGGCCCTTCGATCGGCGGAATCACAGGTCGAGCTGGCATCGGGTCGGGTGGAGCTTCAGTACGTTCGACCACCGGAACGGATCGAAATCGATATTGACGAGGGCATCGTGGAGATCGAGGTCCCGGCCGGAGCGTACCGGCTCGACATCGAGCAGAGCATCGGCGACCGCCGCGTCGTGGGAATTAGGGACGATCCCGCCGCAAACCGCCGCCTCACGGTGAGGGTCAACGAGGGCAATATCTCCATCCGGGGCGTTTGACCTCCAGGGGGTCGACGTCCGCACGCGAAGAGGCGTATTCTAAGTTCCGGTCCAACGCTCTCTTCGAGGCGACTGTGTACGAGCTCATCGATCGCATTGATCGCGCGAGCGAAATCGAGCTGCGCCATCCTGACGGCAGCGGCTACCTCGTGCGCTGCTGTCACACCGGCAAGATCGAGAGCAGGGTCGTGTGCGCCAGCGGCGATATCAGCGATGCGGTGGAGCGATCGCCCGAGGCCTTCCTCCACCATCATCCCGACGCCGCAGAGGTTCCCGGAATCGGTGCCGCACTGTTCCGCCTCGCCTCAAACGGGGCCACCGAGGAGCACGCGGGGACCATCCGGACGGACCGCAGGGCCCGCCGTATCGCGCCCGGGCACCTGAAGCCCGTGCTGCGGCGCGGCCCGCGCTAAGCCTGCGGGACGCGCCACCCGCCAATCGGCGCCCCTGCGGCCAAGCACCACGCATCAGAATGACGGTTATGTCGAGTTGTCGTCAGGGGCGGTGGGTGGCGCCATCCCCCGGCTCGCGGCGCATCGGCTGCAGGCGCCCGTACGTGTAGGAGCGCAGGAGCCACTCGAATGGCCCGAAGCGGAAGATCCTCATCCACGCCAGGGCCGCCAGCGCGAGCCCGAGCCAAATGGCCAGGGCGAGCGCCAGCCCCTCGGCGGCGTCGATCCTTTGGAAGAGGCCGAGCCCCAGCGACGTGAAGATGAAGGCTGCCGCCAGCGACCCCAGCAGATAGACGCTGAGCGACATCCGCCCCGGAGCGCGGAGGATCGCGAACGCCGGCGCAGCGGTCACCGTTCGCGGGATCAGAGCGAACGCCGCCACGTACGCGGCGGTCAGGGGCGGCGCCGCAAGGAACAGCAGCAGAACACCGACCCCCGAGACGGCGCTCCCACCCGTCGGATCGAGCAGCGCTGCCACCGCGCCCCCGATCAGGCCCACCGGGAGGCCGACCGCGAGCGTCCGGCGCATCAGACGGCGGTGCCGTCCGGCGCGCGTGAGGATGCCGCGCCGTCCCAGAACCAGGCCGACCGCGAACGCCGCGAACACCGTGGGACCCTGGACGATCAGCACGCCCGCCTGGCCGACCGCCATGTCCTTGAAGCGTTGGACGAACACGTCCCCGGCGGAGCCGTCGACGTAGGCCGCGCGGGTCTGCTCGATCGCCTCTAGGTCGGTCTCGACGGAGCCGGACAGGACGAGCGCAAGGGCGAGGATCGCGATCACCCCGGCGCCGAGCGAGAAGACGACCGCCGCCCGGCTCAGCACCTGGCGGTCGCTGAGGCGGCTCAGCGGGACGAGGCTGAGGCCGACCACGGCGTAGAGCATCAGGATGTCGCCCCAGTAGAGGAACGCAGCGTGCAGGAGCCCGAACGAGAACAGAAGGGCGAGGCGCCGCCGGTAGCGCCCGAAGAAGAGGTCGCGATCGCCCGCCCGCCCGAGTTGGAGCGCCACGCCGTAGCCGAAGAGCAGCGCAAAGAGGGTGTAGAACTTCAGCGCAGCCAGGCTCGTCACGAGCCACAGGGCGACGTCGTTGGCCGTGCCCGAGAACTCGCCCCAGCCGCCGGCGAGAGCGGTCGAGTAGCCCTCCATGTTCACCACGATGATCCCGAGCAGGGCGAAGCCCCGAAGGACGTCGAGCAGTGCGATCCGGTCGCGGTCGGCCACCGGGCCCGGGGCCGGCGAAGCGTCCCTCACCGCAGCGCGTCCCCGCGCCGCGCACCGACGCGCCCCCGGCGCCGGCGAGGCCCGCCGGGGCCTACTCGGCCCAGGGGCTGGCGGCCCGCTCCAGCTCTTTGCGACCGCCGCCCTGAAGCCCCCTGAGAATCGTCAGCACGGAGGGCGTCAACCCCCACCACCCGCTCGGCTCTCGACGGATGACGGCGGGGTCCGCGTTCATCATCAGCTTCCCGAGATGGCCGTCGCCGAGGCCGTAGAGCGAGGCCCGAAAGGCGAGGTCCTCGCCGGAGATGCTGCCGCCCATGGTCTCGATGTCCAGCAGGAGCGCGGCGTACCGGCGGCGTGCCGGATTCGAGCTGTCGAGCGGGTTCACGGACGTAGGGTCGGCAGGAGGACGGCGAACTTTCGCCGCGCGTCACCGCGAACGAAGATCGCCCCCCCGAGCGGCCGTCGCCCTCGCGACGAGGCCTCAACCGGTGTCCGCCAGAGCCGCTTCGACCCCGACCGGCCACGGCCGTCCCCCCGCCGGCATTCGCACGCTTGCGGGGCCCCGCGCGCGGGCACTCGGGTCGACGACGACCGCCATCGGGAGGCCCGGCCAGGAAGGACTTGGGGGGGTCGCGGGAGTACTCTCTGGCGTCATGCGCATCGACGAGATGTTCGCATCGAGCGTGGAGCCCGTCTTCTCGTTCGAGTTCTTCCCGCCGAAGACGCCGGAGGGCGAGCGAGGCCTCCTCGATGCGATCGAGACGCTCAGCGAGCTGCGGCCCGGGTTCGTGTCGGTCACTTGGGGGGCCGGAGGATCCACGCGCTCGCAGACCATCGAGATCGTGTCGATGATCCGCGAGCGGTACGGGCTCGAGGCCATGCCTCACCTCACCAGCGTGGGCGCGACCGTCGAGGAACTCCACGAGTCGCTTCGGGCGATGCGCGACCAGAAGCTCACGAACGTGCTCGCGCTGCGCGGCGATCCGCCCGCTGGCACCAACGCCTTCGAGCCGGTTCCCGGCGGCCTGAGCTACGCCTCCGAGCTCACCCGGCTGGTGGCCGAGAGCTACGACTTCTGCATCGTGGGCGCGTGCTACCCGGAGGTTCACCAAGAGGCCCCCGACGGCCCAAGCGACCTCAGCCGGCTGCGCGAGAAGGTCGACGCGGGAGCGCGGGTTCTCATCACACAGCTCTTCTTCGACAACGCGGACTACTTCCGCTTCGTGGACCGCGCCCGGGGGGCTGGGATCGAGGTTCCCATCGTTCCCGGCATCCTCCCGGTGCGGAGCGAGGAACAGGTGCGCCGTTTCACGGCCCTGTGCGGCGCGAGCATCCCCGAGGACCTCGACGAGAGGCTGCGCGAGCTCCACGGCGATCCCGAGGCCGTCCGCGAGCTCGGAGCGGACTGGGCCCTCGACCAGTGTCGGGAGCTGCTCGCCGAGGGGGCCCCCGGAATCCACTTCTACACGATCAATCGCGCCGAGCCGGCGGCCCACGTGGTCAGGACGATGCGCCGCGAGCGCCCCTGGCCGGCCGCGATCGCTTCTCGCTACGGCGACTCGTAGCGGCCGAGCCTCCGCTCCAGCCGTTCGATCCGCACGAGGAGCTCGGCCGCGAGGACCGCGCCCTGGATGTTCAGCGCCAGGTCGCGGCGGAGGCGATCCGCCCGCGCGAGCTGCGCGGCCGCCTCGGGCCGCCAGGGGCCCTCGCGAGGATCCCCCTCCGCGACGTGCTCGATCAGCCCCAGGTCGATCATCCTCCTCGCGGTGCGTCCATGAACGCCCGAATGCCGGCACAGCTGCCGAAAGCTCAACGTCTTCGTCGTGATCTCGAACGCGACGGCACGGGTCTCGCGGGGGCGGGCCGCGTCAGGCACGGCCGCCCCCCGCGGGCACGAAGTCGCTGGTCTCGGCGAGCCGCTCGAACAACTCGCGATCCCCATCCGACAGCGCCGACGGCACCGCGACGGAGATCGTCGCGTAGAGGTCGCCGTCGTCGCCGGACGGGTTGGGAATGCCCCTCCCGCGCAGGCGAAGCTTTCGGCCCGAGCCCGACCCCTTGGGCACGGTCACGGCGACCGGCCCGCGCGGGGTCTGGACCTGAACGCGCGCGCCGAGCGCCGCCTCCCACGGAGCCACGGGCAGATCGACGTACAGGTCCCGACCGTCGTGCCGGAAGACGGGGTGGGGCACGATGCGGGCTTGGAGGAACAGATCCCCACGGGGGCCGCCGCCGATCCCCTCCCCTCCCCGTCCGGCGAGCCGGATCCTGCGGCCGTCGATCATGCCCACCGGGATCCTCACGTCGAGGCTGGTTCCGTCCGGCAGCGTCAGGCGGCGCGTGCCCCCGGAGATGGCCTCGGAAATCGGCACGTCGATGACGGCCTCCACATCGTTCCCGCGAACCCGGAAGGCGGCGCCCTCGCCCCGTCCGAAAATGGAGGCGAAGAGGTCCTCGTAGTCCGGTTGCGGCCAGGATGTGCCGCCGGCGCCGGGCGGCGGAGGCGTGCCGCCCGCCTGGACGCGACTCCAGTCGGCGCCGAAGCGATCGTAGAGCTCGCGCTTCTCCGCGTCTCCCAGCACGTCGAACGCCTGCCCGATCTCCTTGAAGCGCTCCTCCGCGTCGGGGTCGGGGCTGACGTCGGGGTGATGCGTCCTCGCCAGCTTGCGATAGGCGCGGCGGATCTCATCCTCCTCGGCGTCGCGTGCCACGCCGAGCACGGAGTAGTAGTCAGGTTTGGTGGCGGGCATCGGCTCGGGCGACAGGATGCCACGCCGGTCGGGTCACTGGTCCGCCGGGGGCCGGGAGGCCTCTGTCAGCCGCCGAGTCCCGCGAGCCATCCGAGGGTCAGGGCCGCCACGCCGATGGCCCCGATCAGAATGGGATGAGCAAGCCGCTGGGTCATGGGCTCTCCTCCTCGCGTCCGCCTGCGCCACACTGTTCGCCGCTCGCGGCCCGGTGCCTTCCGACAGATCTGGGAGGATGGGCGCCGTGGGTTGGATCGACGCATCCGCGGCCGTCAACCTTGCCTCTGGGCTCGCCGGCCAACTCGGGCCCGTCGGTGACCCGGTGGACCAGCCCCGGCTGCTCCAGGCACGCGAACTCCAGGCGCTCTCGCTCGGCTGGCACATCATCCTGGTGTGCTTCGGCGTCACCTTCCCCGTGCTCGTGGTCTTCGCGGAGGGTCTCTGGCTCCGAACGGGCGATCCCGTCTATCGCGAGCTGGCGCGTCGGTGGTCCAAGGTCATGGCGGTGCTCTTCGCGGTGGGAGCGGTCAGCGGCACGATCCTGAGCTTCGAGCTGGGGATCCTCTGGCCGGAGTTCATGGCGCAGTTCGGCGACGTCTTCGGCCTCGCCTTCGGCCTGGAGGGCTTCGCGTTCTTCACCGAGGCCATCTTCATCGGGATCTACGTCTACGGGTGGGATCGCCTGCCCGCGCGGGTCCACGTGCTGACGGGGCTGCCGATGATCATCGCCGGACACGCCGGAGCCTTCTTCATCATCGCGGTGAACGCCTGGATGAACCACCCCGTCGGTTTTGATGTCGTGGGCGGAGAGGTCACGAACGTCCGGCCGTGGGCGGCCCTCTTCAGCGCCGCGGTCTGGCCCGCGCTGGTGCATATGCTGATCGCCGCGTACGTCACCGCGGGATTCCTCGCGGCGTCCGTCTACGCCTGGGCCTGGCTGAAAGGCGATCGCAGCAGACGCGTGCGCACCGCGTTCATCATCCCGTTCACCCTGGCCGCGCTCGCGGCGCCGGCGCAGCTGTTCGTCGGCGACTGGGTTGCACGCTTCGCCGCCGAGGAGCAGCCGATCAAGTTGGCGGCGCAGGAGGGTCTCGTGCAATCAGAGAAGGGAGCCCCCTTCACGATCGGGGGCTACTTCCAGGACGGAGAGATGAAGGGCGGCATAGAGATTCCCTATCTGCTCTCCCTCCTGGCCTTTCACGATCCCGACGCCGAGGTCGTCGGCCTCGACTCGGTGCCTCCCGACGATCGGCCGCCGGTGAACATCAACCACTTCGCCTTCCAGATCATGATCGGGGTGGGGACGCTGCTCGCGCTTCTCTCTGTCGTCTTCCTCGTGACCTGGTGGTGGCGAAGACGTCTCCCGCAGTCCGTCTGGTTCTATCGCGCCGCCGTGGTCGCCGGCCCCGCCGCGGCCGCGGCCCTCCTCTCGGGCTGGATCGTCACCGAGGTCGGCCGCCAGCCCTGGATCGTCTACGAGGTGATGCGCACCGACGCGGCCGTCACCGCGGCCGGGTCGGTCAACTTCTGGTTCCCGGCGTTCGCCGCCATCTACCTGGCGCTGACCGTCGGCGCGATCTGGGCGCTCCGGCGCTTCGCTAGCCAGAACCGCGAGGCGGACGCGGGCGCCGCGGAGGGGGGTCCCTGATGCTGCCCGAGCTCGCGGCGGGCCTGCTCGTCCTCGGCCTGGTGGCGTACGCGGTGCTCGGCGGGGCGGACTTCGGTGCCGGCTTCTGGGATTTGACGGCCGGCGGGGCGACCCGGGGAGCCCGCGTGCGAGCGCTGATCGAGCGGTCGATGGGCCCCGTGTGGGAGGCCAACCACGTCTGGCTGATCTTCGTGCTGGTGGTCTGCTGGACCGCCTTCCCGCCGGCCTTCGGCGCGATCATGTCCACCCTCATCGTGCCGTTCTTCCTGGCCGCCATCGGCATCGTCCTCCGCGGCTCGGCGTTCGCCTTCAGGAGCACGAGCGCGACGGTCGCTCAGCAGCGTTTCTTCGGGGCGGTCTTCGCCGCCAGCTCGGTGGTGACGCCGTTCTTCCTGGGGGCGGCGGTCGGGGCGATCGCATCGGGGCGAGTTCCCGCGGGAAACGCGCAGGGGGACCTGATCGGTAGCTGGGCCAACCCGACCGCGGTCATGATCGGCCTGCTCGCCGTCTCGAACGGCGCCTACCTGGCCGCTGTCTACATGGCAGCCGACGCGCGGCGCCACGGCATGGAGGACGTCATCGAGCGCATGCGGCTACGGGCGCTCGGAGCGGGCGCCGTCGCGGGCATCATCGCGCTGGTGGGGCTGATCGTCATCCGGGAGGACGCACGCCCCCTGTACGACGGCCTGACGGGAGACGCCCTGCCCGCGGTCATCGTGTCGGCGCTCGCCGGAATCGCCGCGCTCGC
>JAUVQP010000043.1 GCA_030598075.1 Miltoncostaeaceae bacterium
CCGGGAAGCTGCCCGGGCTCGATGACCGCGACCGAGACCCGCTCGAGCCGCGCGCGGGTGCGCTCCATGTCTCCGCGCCGCTCGAACCAGACGATGGTGCGACGCCGATTGCGCGCGAGACGCACGAGCTCGGCCTCCGCCTCGCCCATGCCGCGCGTCGCGAAGCGGGCCTCGACCGCGTCGAAGGCGGGCTCGGTCTCGCCCATCGGGGGCGCGAGGTCGATCACGGAGCTTCGGGCCAGCCGCTCGGCGAGCTCGGCGGGCGGCGCGAACTCACCGGCGGCGGCCTCGTCCTCGAGGCGCTCGGCCGCCTCGGCCAGCGCACGCTCATGCTCCGACGGCGCGAGGCGAGCGACGAGCGCGTCGTCCATCACGTCGAGGGGCCAGCGGACCTGAGCGTCCTCGCGGTCCCGCGCGGGCCAGGCCACGGCCCGGCTGAGCGGCCGCACCGTGCGCTGGGTAAACGGCGAGAACGCCCGCACGCTCTCCACCTCGTCCCCGAACAGCTCGACCCGCACCGGCAGGTCCCCGGTCGAGGGATATACGTCGAGGATTCCGCCGCGAAGCGCGAACTCACCGCGCTCCTCAACCTGCTGCGTTCGCTCGTAGCCGACGGCCGCGAGCTCGTCGAGCAGCGCGTCGAGCCGAACCTGCTGTCCCACCTCCACCGCGAGAGGCCGATCCGCGACATCCGGCACAGGCTCCGCCAGCGCCGCCGCCGACACGATGATCAGGCGGTCGTTCCGCGACACGCCCTCGCGCGCTCGCGCTCGCTGGCCCACGAGATGGGGCGCGGGACCCACGGCACCGCCCATTGGCACCCCGATCGTCGGCCAAAGGCCAACGGCCGCTCGACCCAGTAGGGCCTCGGCGTCGCGCGCGAGGTCCCGGGCCTCCTCGTCCCCCGGCACGACGGCGACCATCGGGCGCGAAAGACGCCGGCGCAGGGCGACGAGCGCCCAGGGCCAGGCGGCCCGCGCGAGCGCAACCTCGCCCGCCGCCTCGCCGGCGTCCAACGCGTCGGCGGCCCGCCGGAGGCCGGGCGTCGCCAGGAGCAACCGGTCCAAGGGCGTCGTCACCGCGGCGACTCGCCGTCGCGGGAGTCTCCGTCGGCATCGCTCACGCGGCGGCGCCGCGCCGCCCGCGACCCCGGCTCTCGTGCGTGGAAGCGGTCGATGGCCGACTCGAGGCCGTCGACGAGCGCCACCCGGGCCATGTCGGCGCCGCGCTCGATGAGCGCGTCGACCTCCTCATCCGGCTCGGCGTGGCGGGCGAGCACCCAGTCGGCGCCGGTGCCACGAAAGGTCTCGTCGGGGCTTCCGACGCCCAGGCGCACGCGCCCGAAGTCCGAGCTTCCCAGCCCGGCCGCGACGGACCGCACGCCGTTGTGTCCCGCGGAGCCCCCGCCGAGCTTGCCGCGCACCTCACCGAAGGGAAGGTCGACCTCGTCGTGAAGGACGAGCACCTGGCTCGGAGCGAGCTTCAGCATGCCCATCGCGGGCCCGACGGAGGAGCCCGAGTCGTTCATGAAGGTGGTCGGGACCAGCAGCGTCACGGGACCACCGGCCCCACGGGCTTCGGACACGACCCCGCCGAATCGGGCCCGCGGGCGCCCGGCGCCGAGTCTCTCGGCCAGGCGCTCGACGGCCCGCTGACCGGCGTTGTGTCGGGTCTTCGCGTAGCGGGCGCCGGGATTGCCGAGCCCGACGACGAGACGTATCGGGTCGTCCATGGCGACCCGGACGGCCGCCTAGAGCCGCGCCAGGGAACGTCGGCGTGCTCCGTCCTGAGAAAACCCCGCGGGTCGGGAGGCTGCGTCGTCGGCATGGCCGGCCCCACGGCGGTGATCGAGGACACCGCGCGCCCGGCGGTCTCCAGCGAGGCGGAGCATGGCGGAGGCTTCCTGGCGGAGCACTAGCCCTCCTCCTCCTCGTCGTCGCCGTCGCCCGACTCCTCGCCCTCCTCGCCCTCGGCGAGCTCCTCGCCCTCCTCCTCCTCGGCGACCTCTTCCTCCACGGCCGCGCGAGGAAGCACCACGGAGGCGATGACCTGCTCGGGGTCACCCAGGATCTCGACCCCGTCGGGAGCGACCAGGTCGCCGATGGTCACGGTCTCGCCGACGTCCAAGTCCGAGACGTCGAACTCGATGACGTCCGGAAGTGAGTCGGGCAGTGCGCGGACGATGACGTCGCGTGCCGGCTGGTCCAGAATCCCGCCCTCGCGCACGCCCAGCGCCGCGCCGACGAGGGCGACGCCGACGGCGACCTCCACCGCGACCGCGAGGTCGACCTGTTGGAAGTCGATGTGAATGACATTGCCCCACACCGGGTGAAGCTGCCGCTCCTTGAAGATGACCGGCACGGCCTCGCCGCCGGCGACCGAGAGCTCGACGACCGAGGTGCGTCCGCCGTTCGCGAGGAGCAACCGGAGTTCCCGAGCCGGCACGCTGAAGGGCAGCGAGTCGGCCCCGCGCTGATAGACGACGCCCGGAACCTTGCCCTCACGGCGAAGGCGGCGGGTGGGGCCGTTGCCGCGCTCGGGGCGTGCGGCGGCGACGAGAATGAGATGGTCAGGCATGCACCTGGCGCGGGTCGGGTCGTGGCGCGGCGAGGCAGTGTAGCGGACGCCGCGGAGAGCGACGATCGGGCGTGGCGTCAGTGCTGCGGAGACACTCCAAGGGTCGGAAGAAGCTCGCGCACCCGCGCCTCGATCGCGTCGCGGATCGGACGGACGTCCTCGATGCCACGGCCCGCCGGGTCGTCCAGCGGCCAGTCGAGATAGCGGGGGCCCGCCACCACCGGGCAGCTGTCGCCGCAGCCCATGGTGACCACGGCGTCGACCTCGCCCAGTTCCTCGTCGTCAAATCGGCGCGGCGGAGAGCTCGTGATGTCGATCCCGACCTCGCGCATCGCCGCAACCGCCACGGGGTTCACAGACCGGGCGGGCTCCGATCCGGCCGAGCGAACGTCCACGTGGGGCCCCGCCAGCGAGCGCAGCCATCCCGCCGCCATCTGGGACCGCCCCGCGTTGTGGACGCAGAGGAAGAGAACGGACGGCGGCCCGGCGCCGTCGGACGCATGGCTCTGAGCCTGCTCCGACGCGAGCGTTGCCGCCCCGGCATGCTGGTCCCTCGTCCGTGGACGCCGAGAGGGCTCGACGGGCGTCGGCACCCGGCGGACACTACGCTGCCCGACAGACCGAGGGCAGGCTAGACCCTTATGGACAGCCGGGTCTCGGCGCGTCCGTCAGAAGAGTTGATTCTCTCCCGCGAAGATATTGCTGACCGACTCGTCGCAGAAGACCGAGTGCACCGAGTCGGCGAGGATACGATCGACCGACAGGACGCGGAAGAGATCCTCGGGCACCCCCTCGGGGAGGGACACCGTGTCCGTGATCACGACCTCCTCGATGGGCGACTCGCGCAGCCGCTCCGTGGCCCGGCCCGAGAGGAGGCCGTGGGTGGCCGCCGCGAAAACGCGGGTCGCCCCGGCGTCCCGTACCGTCCGGGCCCCCGCGCAGAGCGTGCCGGCGGTGTCGATGATGTCGTCGATGAGGATGGCGGCACGGCCCTCCACGTCACCGATGAGGAGCGTGATCTCGGCCTCGTTGTGATCGGGCCGCTGTTTGGTGAGCACCGCGAGGGTGGCACCGAGCTTCTCGGCGAAGTGGTTGGCCAGCTTGGCGCGGCCGGCGTCGGGCGACACCACCACAAGATCCTCGGGCAGGTCCCCGGCGAAGCGTCGCTCGAGGAAGTGGTCCGCCAGCATCGGCACGGCGGTCATGTGGTCGACCGGGACCGAGAAAAAGCCCTGCACCTGGCCCGCGTGGAGGTCCATGCTGAGCACGCGGTCGACGCCGGCCGCCTGGAGGAGCTCGGCGACGAGCTTGGACGTGATGGGCTCGCGAGGCGCGGACTTCTTGTCCTGCCGTGAGTAGCCGTACCACGGGATGACCGCGTTGATGCGGTGGGCCGAGGCGAGCTTTGCCGCGTCGATCATGATCAGCAACTCCATGATGCTGTCGTTCACCGGCCGGCAGGTGGACTGCACCAGGAAAACGTCGGCGCCGCGGATGCTCTCCTCGTACCTCACATATACCTCGCCGTTGGCGAAGGTCTTCAGCGTGACCTTGCCCAGTTCGATTCCAAGCCGCGCGGTGATGCGCTCACCCAGCACCCTGCTCGATCGTCCCGCGAAGACCATCAACCGCTTGGAGTCGCTCCGATCGATGCTGCTACTCCCGCTCACGAGCCACTGACCCCCCTTGTTTCGCTTGCTCGGCGGCCGCTCGCGCCTTCGCGGCGGCTCGTTCGGTGAACTGCTCGATGATCGTCTGACGCGCTCGCGCGATCCCCAGCGCCCCCGCCGGAACATCGTCGGTGATGATGGACCCCGCCCCGGTCATCGCGTCGTCGCCGACCGTGACCGGGGCGACGAAAACGCAGTCGGAGCCCGTCTTGACCCGCGCGCCGATCGTGGTGCGGTGCTTCCGGAAGCCATCGTAGTTGGCCGTGATGTTGCCCGCTCCGATGTTGCTCCCCTCGCCGATCTCGACATCCCCTGCGTAGCTGAGATGCGGCACCTTGGCGCCCTCGCCGATATCCGCGTTCTTCGTCTCGACGAAGGTTCCCACCTTCGCCCCCGCTCGAAGGCGCGATCCCGGGCGAAGACGGGCGTACGGACCGACCACACAGCTATCGCCGATGTCCGAGTCGGTGATGTTGGCCGACACGACGCTCGCCCCGTCGCCGACGATGGAGTCGTGGAGGACGACGTCGGGCCCGATGTGACAGCCGCTGCCCACCTGAGTGTCGCCCATGAGCTGGGTGCCCGGCCAGAGGACCGTGTCCGTGCCCACGCCCACGTCCACCTCGACGTAGACCCTGCCGGGGTCGACCATCGTGACGCCGCCCAGCATGAGCTCCTCGCGGAGTCGCGCCTGCAGCGCGGCCTCGGACGCCGCGAGCTGGACCCGCGTGTTGACCCCCAAGACGATGCTCGGATCGTCGACCGCCACGATGCCCACCGCGCCGTCGAGATGGGGAAGCGCGTCGGGCAGGTAGACCTCACCCTGGGCGTTCGAGCTGCCGACCCCCGAGAGCGCCGACCGAAGCGACGCCGCGTGGACGGCGTAGAGACCCGCGTTGATCTCGGCGATCGCCAGCTCGTCCGGACCGGCGTCGCGAGCCTCGACGATGCAATCGAGCGCGCCGGCGGAGTCGCGCACGACGCGCCCGTACTCGCCCGCGTCGTCGAGGGTCGCGCTGACGAGTGTGGCGAGGGAGCCGTTGGAGCGGTGGACGTCGAGAAGGCCGGCGATGACGTCGCCGGTCAGGAGAGGCGTGTCGCCACAGAGGATGAGCGCGGTGTCGCATTCATCGTCGAGCGCGGCGAGCCCAACGGCGGCGGCGTCGCCCGTTCCGCGCTGCTGCTCCTGAACGACCGCCCGCACACCGTCCGGCAGGCTCCGGCGCACGTCGTCGGCGCCCGGGGCCACCACGACCACGACGCGCCCGATCTGCGCGTCGGTCAGAGCGGCGAGAACCCAATCGAGCATCGTCCGACCCGCAAGCGTGTGGAGGACCTTCGGAACGCCGGATCGCATCCGCGTGCCATGACCGGCGGCGAGCACCACGCCTGCGACGCTCATCGTGCCCCTTTCCGGGCGAGGAATCCTGGTTGGGGCGGGAGGACTCGAACCCCCGATCACGGGACCAAAACCCGTTGCCTTACCACTTGGCTACGCCCCAGCTCCGCCGGTCGACGGACGCGAGCGATTATACGCTCGCTCGCCGCTGTCCCCGAGACCGAGCGCGGCGCGCTCGATCACGGGCGGCGCGCGTCCGTGAGCACCACGACGTCGATGACGACCGCGCGCGCTCCGTCCGAGGTCTCGCCCGTGTCGACGTTGACAACCTCGACGGTCTCCCAGCGGCAGTCCACGCGCACGCGCACCCCTTCCTCCACCCCCCGCTTCTCGGCGAGAGTGGCAAGTGCGCCAGCCACCTCGAAGGTGTTCAAGGCGAGGGGCTCGTCGGTGTCGAGGCTGAAGAGCACGACGTCGCCGTCATAGCGATCCGTGTCGCGCCACAACAGGCTGACCTCACCGATGATGGACACGGCGTCCACAGCGCGAGATCCTACAGCGGACATGGCGTCGCCCAGACGGTCAGAACCCACCCCCACGAGCTACCTGCTCGTCGGTCCGCCGGATCTTCTGCACGACCTCCTGCTCGACTTCGAGGACATCGGCTGGTCGGCGTCGAGCGCGGGCTGGAACGCGGTCATCACCACGGCGCCGGGGGACGCCGGCGCGCCGGCGCCCTCTTGGGCGATCGAGGTCACCCTCGCCGACACCACGCACGAGGACCATCTCACCGCCTGCGCACGACACCTCTCCGGCGGTGCCGGGTGACGGGGCCGGCGCCGCTCCCCGCACTTCTGTCGCGGGCGCGCGCTCCCTGGCGCACCCCGGCCCCGCGACCGGCGGCGGACGCGGCCGGCGCGCGGGGTCCCGACCATGACCTCCTTGGCGCGGTGATCGACAGCGCGAGCGACGGATGGCGCGTCGACTACCGGAGAGTCGGGCGCTCGGCCGAGCTGGCGGCGTACGGACGTCAGCTCGGCACAACCGACCCCGACGCGCTCGACCGACTCGGCCAGGTGGCCTTTTGGATCAACGCCTACAACGCGTGCGTGCTCGCGCTCGTCGGGGCGCGATGGCCGCTCGCGAGCATCGTGGAGATCCCCGGCGCCTTCACCAACATCCGCTTCGCCGTGGGCGGGCGCAGGATGACCCTGGACGACATGGAGCACGGCAAGGCCCGGCGCCTCGGCGAGCCGCTCGTGCACGTCGGCCTCAACTGCGGATCGGTGGGCTGCCCGCCTCTCCGCGGGTACGGGGGGGACGTGCTGGCAGAGCTGGAGGTGAACGGGCGCCGCTACCTCGCCGACACGGCGCGGGGCGCCCGGCTGGACGGCGACCGGCTACTCGTGAGCCGCATCTTCCAATGGTTCGGCGGCGACTTCGCGCCGCTCGGGGCGGGCCCGTCGGCAGCGTCGACGCTCGCGGCCGTCGCCAAGCCGGCGCGGGTGCTCCCGGCGCTTTCACCCCTGCTCCCGCCGCGGCTTCGCACCGCCAGGAGCGTGGGCTTCCTCGATTACGACTGGTCGGTCAACGGCCGCTGAGGGCGATGCGAGGACCGGCGCCGGCGCGTGAGTGCCGCGCGGGCGAGGAGGGTGGGCGCGATGATCAGCGCGGCGATGTCGAACATGACGTAGACCCCGGCGATGCCGCTCGGCGGATTGCCGTCGGGAATTCCGAGCAGCGGAACCTGGCTCGCCCACGTCCACGTGCCGATGGCGGTGCCGTAGATCTCGATGAACGCCACGGCGAGAAAGACGCCGACGTAGATGGTCGGCGCCCGTCCGCGCCACAGGAAGACGAGCAGGAAGAGCGCCCCCGAGGCACCCGCGACGTCCAGGCGCGGCAGGACGAGGAGCCCGAGGACGGCCCACGTCGCGACGCCGGCCGCCGCCACGACGCGAACGAGGGACGCGCGGGCGCGGACCGCCGCGATCTGGCTGAAGCGAATTCCCGTCAGGTAGACGAGCGCGTGTCCGGCCGGCACGAACAGCGGCAGGTTGCCCAGGCGGTACTCGTAGACGCCCCAGATGATCGAGCCGGCGATCTCGGTCGCCGTCGCGACGACGACCACGATCGCCGTCTGCGCCCGCTCGAGCGGTGAGAGGTACGCGAAGACCATCGCGAGGTAGGCCCACACCACGAGGCTCAACAGCATCTGCTGCGAGAGCGACGTGAAGCTGTCGAGCCAAAGACCGACCGCGGTCAAGACCAGGGTGAGCAGGCAGAACCAGCCCGGGGAGCGCACCAAGCGCTCGATGACCCCCGCGTCGCGGCCGGGCGCGACTGCGATGTCTCTCGGCGTGACGCTTCCCGGCACCTCCGCAATCTCTCACACCGCCGGGAGCTGGGCACGTGACATGGGCCCCGCCGGCACGTTAGGATCGGGCCGCGTTTTCGGTCTCGCGGTCGCCTTTTGGGGCGCGCGAGAGGGAAGTCGGTGAGAATCCGACGCGGTCCCGCCACTGTGACCCGGAAGCGTCACCCGCTCGGCGAGAAGCCAGCCACTGGGGCAACCCGGGAAGGCGCGGGGGGCGCGCGATGACCGGGGAGCCAGGAGACCTGCCCGAGGCCGTCGCACCAGACAACAGTCCTCGAGGAAGGGACCCTCAGTGCGCACCTCTGTGAGCCTCGGCATCGCCGTGGCCGTCGCCGCCATCGCGGCGGGCCCGGCCGGCGCCACCACCTCCGTCGCCGTCGTCGATCGATTCGGACCCACCGCGGTCGAGGTCGACCCGAGCACGCCGGTCACCATCGCCGACGACTTCGACTCAGACTCGTTCTCCGTCGCGGGCAACAGCGCGACCGCCCAGCTGCGTGCCGGAGCGACGGCCGCCGGCGTGGGGGTCGGCTTCGACGTCTTCTCGTTCGGCTCGTTCGTCAGCCGCGTGGGCGACCCCCTGGCCTCCGGACGGGCATACCGATTGACCGTCAACCACCGGGGCGCATCCGTGGGGGCCGACGACATCCGCCTCGTCGAAAACGACTACGCGCAGTGGTCGCCGCTGGCCTTCGCCGACTTCGGGACACCGGAGCTGTCGATCGTGACGACCTCGGACATCGTTCCCGTGGGATCGAGCGTGCGCATCACCGTCCTCGCCCACGACGTGGCGACGGGAGCCGGCTCGACGGCGGCCGGCGCCACGGTGCGCTTCGGCGACAGGACCGCCACGACCGGCGGGGCCGGAACCGCCACGTTCCTGGCGCTCAGCGCCGGACCGCTCGTCGTTGAGGCGAGCCGCGCCGCGTCGGTATCGAGCCCCCCCACCACCGTGTGCGCGTTCGCCGGCGATCCGTCGGCCTGCGGCGTCGGCGCGCTTCCGGCCGCAGGCTCGGCGGGCTCGCCCGGGGCCGCCGGCCCCGAGCGCGCGAGAACGGTCGGCGCCGCGGGGGCGACCGCCGACGCGGTGCCGCCCGGCAGCCGCGTCATCTTCCCGCGCATCGGCCGCTCCCACCGCGCGGTGCGGGCCATCCGCGGCACCGCGGGACCGGATCGCTCTGACATCTCGGGGGTCGAGGTGGCGCTCGCGCGGCGCGTCGGCACGCAGTGCCGTTTCCGCACCCGCTCGCGCAGCTTCACCAAGCCTCGCTCGTGCGTCGACCGCCTCTACCTCACCGCGCGGCAATCGGGCGCACACTGGCTCCTGCCGGTCGCCCGCGCGTCCCTTCCGCGCGGCCTCTACCGGGTGTGGAGCCGGGCCACCGACGGCGCGGGCAACCGCGAGCGGGTGGGGCTGGCGCGCGTGAACACGGGCCAGTTCAGGATCCGTGCCGCCAAGCGCCTTCGCGCGCCCGCTCGCCGACGCGCTGCGGAACGATGAGGCGCGCCGCCGCCGCCCTCGTCATCGCGGGGCTCGGCCTCGCGCCGGCGATGGCCACAGCCGGGCCCGACGACGCGGCCGCGCTGCGCGCCGCCGCGTGGCTCGAGCGCCAACCCGTGACCGGCATGCCGGGCGGTCAGCAGGCGGACGCGATCGTCGCGCTCCGCGCCGCGGGTCGACCCCCCGCCCGGCTTCGGACGCGACTCTCGCGCCTGGCCCGCGTCGCCCCGGGCTACGCGACCACCGCCGGGGCCGCGGCCAAGGTCTCGCTCGCGGCATCGGCAGCCGGCGCGGACCCCTCGTCCCTTCGCGGCGTGGACTACCTGCGCCGAATCCGGGTGCGTTACGCGTCGGGTCGCTACGGAGTCACCGCGTTCGACCAAGCGCTCTCGATGCTCGCGCTCTCCGCGGCCGGCCGGCCGGTGCCCGCCGCCGCGCGGTCGGCGCTGCGGCGGACGCGCGGATCGGGAGGGTGGGGCTTCG
>JAUVQP010000076.1 GCA_030598075.1 Miltoncostaeaceae bacterium
CTGGTCTACCCGGTCGCGTGGGAGGAGACGGGCGACGAGTGCTGGAGCATCCAGCGTCGGTGCCCGAACTGCGAGTGGCGAGGCGCCGGGAACTTCCCCCAATTCCAGGTCGAGAAGTTCGACGAAGCCCTGAACGATGGCACCGAGGACCTGCTGGCGAGCCTGCGAAACTTCTCGCGCGCCAACATGGAGGCCGATATCGAGTCCATCATCGGGGCGCTCGATGGCGACCACATCCACCCCATGGACTTCTAGGACCCACGCGAGGCGCGCGGGACGAAAGGCCCGTCGTGGAGGCTTTTGGCCCTTCGCGCGGCTCGGCGCTGGTAGCCTTGTCGAGCCCGTGTCGCGGGGAGGTTGTCGGTGAGAGATATTGATCCGCGCGAGGCCCACCGGCTGTGGGAGGCGGGTGAGGCCACGATTCTCGACGTCCGCGAGGAGGACGAGTACGAGGTCACGCGCATCCCGGGAACGCCGCTCATCCCGATGAGCGAGTTCACGGAGCGAGTGGGGGACGTTCCGCCGGAGGGGGCGCTGATCGTGATCTGCCGCAGCGGCCAGCGGAGCGCCCGCGTGTGTCGGTGGCTGGCCGTGAACAGCGACATCGAGGATGTGGCAAACCTCGCCGGCGGCATCATCGCCTGGGCTGCCGACGACCTGCCCTACGAGGGGGACCCGCCCTCGTAGCCGGTGCTATGCCGCGATTGCGGGCGCCGCGTGGCGGCGCACGGTCCGGTAGAGGGTGTCGCGCTGCACGGCGCGCCGTCCGGTGGCCTCGATGGCCGCCACCATGCGCTCGGTGTCGAGCCGGAACGCCGTTCCCGCCGCGCGGACCACATTCTCCTCGATCATGATCGAGCCCATGTCGTCGCAGCCGAACTCGATCGCCAGCTGACCGACACGGAGTCCCTGCGTGACCCATGACGACTGGAAGTGGGGCACGTTGTCGAGGTACAGACGGCTGACCGCCAGCATCAGCAGATAGTCGGCCGCCGTCGTGTGCGCATGGTCGTCGCCACGTTTGCTGCCACCTCCGGACTGGTAGCTCCAGCAGACGAAGGCTCGAAAGCCGCCGGTCTCGTCTTGCACCTCCCGAAGGCGGCGGAGGTGCTCGACCCGGTCCTCCCAGCCGTCGACGGTGCCGTACATCATCGTGGCCGATGTCGACAGGCCTTGGAGATGCGCTTCCCGCATGACGTCGAGCCACTCGTCGCTCATGATCTTCTTCGGGGCGATCTCCACGCGGACGCGGTCGACAAGGATCTCGGCTCCGCCGCCGGGCACCGAGTCGAGCCCGGCCGCGCGGAGGCGCTCGAGCGTCTCGCTGAGCGCCAGCCGCGAGAAGTGCGCGATGTGCAGGATCTCCGAGGGCGAGAGCGCGTGAAGGTGGATGGGGTAGCGCGCCTTGATGTCGGCGAAGAGATCCTCGTACCAGTCGATGCGGAGGCCAGGATGGTGGCCGCCCTGAAGGAGCAGGGCCGTGCCGCCCAGGGCAAGCGTCTCCTCGATCTTCCGGAAGACGACCGACTTCGGCAGAACGTAGCCCTCGGGGTCGCGCGGAAGCCGGTAGAACGCGCAGAAGTCGCAGTCCGTCACGCAGAAGTTCGTGTAGTTGACGTTGCGGTCGATGATGAACGTGACCTCGTCGGGGTTCGTGTGGCGCTCGCGGGCTCGTGCCGCCGCCGCTCCGATCGCGACCAGGTCTCGGGACGCGAGCAGGTCTCGCGCGTCTTGGTCCGACAGCCGCTCCCCGGCGTCGGCTCGCTCGATGATCTCGTGGATTCCGCTGGGGGCCACCGTCGTCACGACATCAATCCTACGCGGTGCGGCTCGGCCGGACTGCGGAGCAGCCCGGCGCGCTCCGCGCTGTCGAGGAAGCGCTGAAGACCCGCGCGCTCCGCGGGACCAAAACCGTAGGAGAGGCGCCCGAGGTATCCGCGGATGAACTCGCGGGGGACCGGGAAGCGCTCCGTCGCTGCGTCCACGACGGCCGCGGGCTGCTGCGCGTACTGTGCTTGCGCGCCGCGAATCAGCTCGGCCAGGGCTCGGAGTTCGTCGGGCGCCTCCCGAGCCACCTCGGCGCGGGCAGCCCAGACGGCGAAGACCATCGGCTGCCCGGTGAGCGCGTGCCAGCGGTGAGCGAGGTCGGTCTGGTGTGCGGCGATACCTCGGCGAAGGCCCTCGAGGGCCTCGTCGCCGATCAGCAGGACCCCGTCGACGTGCCGCAGGGCGTCCTGCGCCGGTCCGTCCAGCATCTCGAAGGGGGGCGGGCCCGAGCCGAGCAGCAGGCGAAGGAGAAGAACGGACGTTGCGCTGTCGGGCGTGACCGCGACGGTCTCGACGCGCTCGAACGGCACGCTGCTGAACAGCTGGATGCTGTCGAGGGCGCCGCGCGCCGAGATGGAGGCGACCGGCACCAGGCTCAGGCGGTCCGCGTTCCGCGCGTAGGCCACGCTCGACACGGCCGAGACGTCGAGCTCGCCGCGCAGCAGCGCGTTGTTGAGCTCGGTGGGCGTGCCATCGGTAAAGCTCATCCGGTCCGTGGCGCGCTCGAGCCCGTGGTAGATGGGATACATGTTGAGCGCACCGATGCGCCCGACCCGCAGGTGGCGGCTCACCGCTCGACCGCCCGGGCTCCGACGGCTGCCGCGAGGTGGTGAGGGTCCGTGGCGTCCTCGGCGGGAATGAGCCAATCCGTGGCGCCGAAGGCGATTGCGATCTGGCAGGCCGCGGGGCCCAGCCGGCGCCAATCGGGGCGAACGTCGACGTCGCGTGGGAGCACGACTCGGGCCGCGACGATCACACCCAGATCCTCGACACCCCACGACCCGGGACGGCCGCTGCTCCCCTCGCCGGGAGTAGGACAGACCGCGCGCAGCATCCCGGTCTCGCCCGCCAGGTCGGCCAGCTCCGCCAGCCTCGCGGCGGCGAGCGCCGGCTCGACGCCCGATCCGTAGAGGAGCGTGGCCTCGCTGGGCCGGCCCGCGGCGTGCGCGGCTCGGTGCGCCTCGATGTCGCCCTCGGTGTCGCCGTCGATCAGCCGGCCCTCATCGCGCGGTGCGTGCGCGAAGGTGACGGCCTCCGGGCGGGCCTCCAGATCTCCGGCGGCCCGGAGCACGCCGCGCCCGGCGATGAGCGCGGCCAACTCGCTGGCGGGGACGGCTGGGCTCACGAGTAGCGGTCGACCAAGCTGTCCGCGATCAGGCGCAGCGCGGCCTCATCGGCTCCGCCCAGCGGTCCGTCCAGCGCCCGGCGAGCATCCTCCACGAAGCTGAGCGCCCGTTCTCGGGCGGCGGCGAGCCCAGGGTGCGCGGCGAGGTGATCGCAGAGTTCCTCGATCCGCTCGCCTCGCGCGGCCCGGCGAAGGGCCACGCGCAGCCGCGGCTCCGTGCGCAGGGCGAGGATGACCGGCAACGTCACGGTCCCGTCAGCGAGGTCCGCGCCGCGCTGCTTCCCGGTGACCTCCGGCGCGCCCGCCAAGTCGAGGATGTCGTCGAAGATCTGAAACGCCATCCCCGCGCTCTGGCCGAAGGCCGCGAGCCGGGCGGCCTCCGCGTCGCTGGCACCGCCGACGAGCGCTCCGAGGCGACAGGCGCAGGAGAAGAGGGACGCGGTCTTTCGCCGACAGCGGTCGAGGTAGGTCTCCTCTCGGAGGTTCAAATCGAACGCGGCGCCGTTCTGGTCCATCTCGCCCATCGACAGGTCCAGCGCCGCCCCGGCAAGCGCCTGGACGGCGGTGGCGGAGCCCGTTCGGGTTAGCTCCGTGAACGCGCGGGCGAAGAGGAAGTCGCCGGCACGGATGGCCGTCTCGGGCCCCTGGGCGGCCGCCACGGTGGGACGGCCCCGGCGCATCGTCGCGCCGTCGATGAGATCGTCGTGCACGAGCGTCGCCATGTGGACCAACTCCACGGCGGTCGCGGCGGAGAGGACGGACCTGCTCTCGACCGCCTGCTGGGGCGCGCAGCAGAAGACCAGCAGGGGCCGGACGCGCTTTCCGCCCGCCGCGAGCGTCTCGGCCGCGGGTCGCACGAGCTCGGCCACGTGGCCGTCGACGGTCTCCTGAAGGCGCCGCTCGCACGCGGCGAGCAGCCGAATCTGGGGCAGCGCGAGGTCCGAGATGTTGGCGGTCTGTTCTATTGCCGCACCCGTCCGTGGTGAAGCGCGACGATGCCGCCGCCGAAGCCTCGCCAGCGAACGTCGTCGAGGCCGCCGGCGGCCATGCGGGCGGCCAACTCCGGCGGCGTCGGAAAGCGGCGCACGGAGGCAGGAAGGTAGGCGTACGCTCCGGCGTCGCGCCCGACGAGCGCGCCCAGGTGTGGCACGAGGCGGTCGAACCACAGCCCGTAGAAGGCGCGGAGTCGACGAGGGAGGGTGATCTCGAGCAGCGCCACTCGCCCCCCGGGCTTCACGACCCTCGCCATCTCGACGAGGGCGGAGTCCAGATCCTCGACGTTCCGAATTCCGAAGGCGACGGTGGCCGCGTCGAAGCACGAGTCCGGAAACGGGAGGTCCAGGACGTCGCCCTGGACGAAGCTGACGATGTCGGCCCGCGTTCCCACCTTCGCGCCCGCACGCCGAAGCATCTCCGCAGAGAAGTCGACACCCACGACGGACCCGCCTGGAACCCGGTCGGCCAGGTCGAAGGCGAGATCCCCGGTGCCGGTGCAACAGTCGAGCGCAGATTCGCCGGCGGCGACATCCGCGGCCTCGGCGACGGCGCGACGCCAGGCCCGATCGCGACCGGCCGTCATGAGCCGATTCATGAGGTCGTAGCGGGGCGCGATGCGGTCGAACATCGCCTCGACGTCCGCGGGCGCGAGCCGTCCGCGGACGGCTGCGCTCGTCGCGCCCCCTGTCAACGCGCCGCGGCCGCGGGCGTGGCCGCGCCCCCTCGCCGAAGAAGGTCGGGCGGAATGTCAAGAGCCTCGAGAGCTTTTCCCACCACGAAGTCGACGAGGTCCTCGATGCTCGACGGCATGCCGTAGAAGCCGGGACTGGCGGGCAGGATGATGGCCCCCGCGCGCGACAGCGTCGCGAGATTGTCGATGAAGATCGATGAGAGGGGGGTCTCTCGCGGCACCAGAACGAGACGTCGCCGCTCCTTCAGCATGACGTCGGCGGCTCGGTGAATGAGGTTGCGGCCCGCGCCGTTCGCGATCGCCCCGAGCGTGGCTCCGGAGCAGGGAAGGATGAGAGCGCCGGCGTGACGCGACGACCCGGAGGCGAACGGGCTGGTCATGTCGTGCAGTCCCAGGGTGGCCACACGGTCGGAGGTGGCGTGGCGCTCCACGAACGCCTCGACGACCTCCCCGGGGTCGTCCGGCCGCTCGGGCCCGCGCGCGAGGACCTCGTGCGAGATGACGTGAGCCCCGGCCTCGGAGACGCACAGCCCGACCTCGCAGCCCGCGCCGCACAACGCCGAGAGCGCGCGGGCGGCGTACGGGGCGCCGCTGGCGCCGGAGACACCCAGGAAGACCCTCATCCGTCGATCGTAGCGACCATCACCCGCCGCCGAGGCCGCACCCCGGGTGCGGGGCTCGGTGCGGCGAGGCGCTACCGATACTCGGTACCGAGGCCCTCCAGGAACACGGCGAGGTCGTCGTACTGCTGGTCGGTGAGGTTGGCGAAGGCGGGCATGCTCGATCCCGGGCTGGTCGAGGTCGGGTCCTTGAGGTGCTCGATCTGCCACTCGATGCCCCTGTTCTTCGCGCCCTCATCGGTGAGGTTGGGGCCGGGACCCGGGGCTCCCACGTCCTTGATCATGTGGCAGCTCGAGCAGCCGTTGGCGATGTAGACCTCGAGCCCGGCCTCGCCTTGCGCATCGAGCCCCTCGAGCTCGATGCCCGCCGCGCCCGCTTGGCCCACCGGAGCCTCGAGGCCGGCCTGCGTGAGGTAGGCGAGCCCGAAGATGACCAGAAGGCCCGAGGTGAGAGCGATCGGCCTCCGCCAGATGCGCCGCTCGCGGCCGCGGTCGATGAACGGCGTGACGAGCAGCAGCACCATGAGGATGTTCGGGACGATGAACGTCGCCATGATGACCGGCGTCAGCGCGTTGTCGCCCTTGAAGATCTTCAGGAGCTCGAAGAGGAAGAAGAAGTACCACTCGGGTCGCGGCACGAAGTCGGTGGTCGCTGGGTTGATCGGCTCGCCGATGCCGATGGGCTGCCAGATGGCCAGCACGAAGACGAAGCCGATCGCGACCGAGGCGACGATGAGGTCTTTGTAGACCGCGTAGGGGAAGAAGGGCTTTCCCTGGGCCTTGGCGGCGGCGTAGTCGCGCCTGTAGGCCTCGCGCTCACTCTTCTTCACGAGCCGCCCTCCGACCCGTCGCCCGCCGCCGGCACGGCACGCCGGCCGGTGTTGGGCGACCGCATGCGCCGGCGCGCCTCATCCTCCTCGCGCTGGGCCTTGAAACGGCGCTTGGCGTAAGGAGGCTCGGTGATGCCGAGCTTGGCGATCAGGAAGAGGTGCAGCCCGATGAAGGTGACTATTCCGCTGGGGATGATCAGCATGTGGATGGCGTAGAAGCGGCTGAGCGTGTTCGGACCGAACTCGGGGCCGGCGCGGAGGATGTCGGCGATGAAGGGGCCCAGAATCGGGGCGGCGGCCGTGATGTTGGTGGCGACCACCGTCGCCCAGTACGCCTTCTGGTCCCACACGAGCAGGTAACCCGTGAGCCCCATGAACAGGGTCAGGATGAGCAGGACCGCCCCGGTCACCCACGTCAGCTCTCGCGGATACTTGTACGACCCGAAGAAGAACACTCGGGCCATGTGGAGGAAGACCAGGACGATCATGGCGCTGGAGCCCCAGCGGTGCATGCTTCGCACCAGCGAGCCCCACGTGACGTCGTTGGTAATGAACTCGATGCTCTGGAACGCGGTGCCCGGGTCGGGCTGGTAGTACATCGCCAGCACGATGCCGGTGATGGCCTGCATGCTGAAGATGGCGAACGCGGCGAAGCCGAGCGTCTGGAACCAACTCGTCTCGGCGGGGACGTTCCGGAACATGAACCACTTGGTGCCCGCCACCACCCCGGTGCGCTCGTCGACGTAGTCGACGACCTGCTCGCCGACCGCGACGGCAGGGTTCTTCGGCGCGATGTCGGGCTTGCCCACGGCGGGGCCGTTGGGACCGTTGGGGCCCTGCGGCGGCGCCTCGGGCTCGACGTCTCTGGTGGTCACCCGCTACCTCGCGCTAGAACGGGTAGAGGTTTGACAGCACGCCGGTGACTTCCTCGCCGGGACCGTGCAGGCGATACGGCTGGAGGTCGTCGTCGACCGAGAACGGGTTACCGATCAGCAGGTGGTCGTCCTCACTGACCTTCTCGAGCCCCCCGGCGCCGCGCTACGCCACCTCGCTGTCGTTGGGCGACACTATCTTCCAGTCGAAGCGATCGAGCGGGCGGGCGGGCGGCCCCGCGGTGACCTGGCCGATCGAGTTGTAGGCGCCACC
>JAUVQP010000097.1 GCA_030598075.1 Miltoncostaeaceae bacterium
CCGCGGTGTTGGGACTGCTCGGGCACCGCGTCAACGCACTGAAGATCCCGTGGTGGGGCGCGCGCCGGCTCAAGGTCGATCCCGACAGGACCGCCGTGGCGTGGTGGGGTCGCTTCGTCACGAGCAAGGCGATCATCGTGGCGCCCGTCGCCGTGATCGTGCTGCTCGTGCTCGCGTTCCCCGTCCTCAAAGTCGACCTTGGCGCATCCGACGCGGGCACCTTCCCCAAGGGTCAGACCGAGCGCACGGCCTACGATCAGCTCGCCGAGGCCTTCGGTCCCGGCGTCAACGGGCCGTTGCTCATCGCCGTCAATCAAGAGGCCGTGCCCGAGATCGGCGACGAGATCGCCCAGGCCGTCGAGGGCGTCGAAGGGGTGGCATCCGTCAACCCGCCGCAGACCAACGACGCCGGGACCACCGCGGTCATCGTCGTCGTCCCGACGACCTCGCCCCAATCGGACGAGACGAGCAACCTGGTGACGCGCCTCCGGGATGACGTCATTCCGCCGATCATCGGCGGCCAGGATGCCTCAGCCTTCGTCGGCGGGGTCACAGCCGCGTTCGACGACATCGCCGCGAGGATTACGGACAAGCTCTTCATCTTCCTCCTCGTCGTGATCGGGATCATCTTCCTCGTCCTGACCACGGCGTTCCGCTCGCTCTCGGTGGGCATCCAGGCAGGTCTCTGCATGCTCCTCTCGGCGCTCGCGTCGTTCGGGGTGCTCGTGGCGGTCTTCCAGGAAGGCATCCTCATCGAGCTGGTGGGTCTCGATCAGACCGGCCCGATCGAGTCCTACCTGCCGCCCGTGGTCTTCGCGATCCTCTTCGGCCTGTCGACCGACTACGAGGTTTTCCTCGTCAGCCGCATTCGCGAGCAGTACGTGCGTGGCCAGGAGCCGCGTGCGGCCATCCGCAGCGGGATGAACGCGATCGGCCCGGTCGTGGTGGCCGCGGCCCTCATCATGACGGCGGTCTTCCTGTCGTTCGCGCTCTCCGACGAACGGGTCATCAAGGAGTTCGGCGTCGCGCTCGGGGTGTCGATCCTCATCGACGCGTTCATCGTGCGGCTCACCCTCGTGCCCGCGGTCATGCAGCTGGCAGGGCGCCACATGTGGTGGATGCCGGCCTGGCTGGATCGCATCCTTCCGCCCCTGGCCATCGAGCCGTCGTTCGACGAGGCCGAGCAGCAGCCGGCCGAGGGAGCACAGACCGCCCCCTGACGGCCCTTACGGGGCGAGCAGGGCCTCGGCGGCGCCCCTGGAGACGTCGATCATGGGGTCGGCGAAGAGCGCCAGCCCGACGATGGCCATGGCGGCCGTGCCGGTCGCGACGAGCACGGGAGCCGGCACCGCGAGGATGCGCGGCGGTGCGCCGCCGCCCTCCGGTTCGCCGAGCCACATGGTTCCGACAACGCGAAGGTAGTAGCCGAGGCTGACGACGCTGCCGAGCGCACCGACGACGGCGAGCCATGCCATGTTGGCCTCGATTGCGGCGCTGAAGATCAGGAACTTGCCGATGAAGCCCGCGAGCGGCGGGAAGCCGGCGAGCGACAGCATGGCGAGCGTCATCACGACGCCGAGCAGGGGCCGGGCGCGCCCGTAGCCGGCGAACGCGTCGAGCATCTCGCCGTTCTCCACCTCGCGCTCTCGGATGATGACCACCGCGAACGCCGCGAGCGTCATGGCGACGTACGCGACCAGGTAGTACGCAACGCCCTCGGCGCCCTGGATCGACCCGGCGGCGACGCCGATCAGCAGGTAGCCGGCGTGGGCGATGCTCGAGTACGCGAGCATCCGCTTGAGGTTCTTCTGAACGAGGGCGGCGACGTTGCCGACGACGATGCTGGCGACGGCGAGCACCGTGATCGCCGCGCGCCAGTCGCCTGAGAGATCCGGTAGCACCCCCTGAAAGATGCGGAGGAATGCCGCGATGGCGGCGGCCTTCGTCGCCGTCGCCATGAAGGCCGTGATGGTGGTGGGGGCACCCTCGTAGACGTCGGGGGTCCACATGTGGAACGGGACGGCCGACGCCTTGAAGCCGAGTCCGACGACGATCAGCGCCATGGCCGCGACGACCATGGGCTCGCCGGTGAACGTCGCGCCACCCAACTTCTCGCCTATCGTCGTGAAGTCGAGCGCCCCGGTCGCGCCGAACAGGAGTGCGAAGCCATAGAGCAAGATCGACGAGCCCACCGCGCCGGTGATGAGGTATTTGAGACCGCTCTCCAGCGAGCGCTCACGCCAGACCTCGAGCGCGCAGAGCACGTAGAGCGCGACCGAGAGCGTCTCGATGCCCAGGAAGAGGACGATGAGGTCCCCGGCCGAGGCGACGAGCATCATTCCCGCCACGGCGATCATGACGAGGCCGGCGAACTCGCTGCGCCGATCGACGGCCGCCGACTCGCGCCACGCAAGCCCGATGACAAGGGCGGCCGAGGCGAGGAAGATCGCCGACAAGAGGAGGCTGAAACGGTCTGCCCGAAGCCCGCCGGAGAACGCTTCCTCGCGCTCTCCCCACAACAGGACGATCATGACGAAGGCGGCCGTGATGCCCACGAGCGAGACCCCGGCGGGCGCGTAGCGCCGCACCCGTTGGTTGTCGATGAGACCCGCGCTGATGGCGAGCACGCCGGCCCCCGCCACGATGATCTCCGGGGTTGCGGCCACGACGTTGAGGTGGCTCAGGGCGCACCTCCCTCGCCCGGAGGGGTGTCGGGCGGGACATCGTCCGGAAGGTCGGGCTCGTCGCCCGGTAGCGGGACGGCCTCCGGCGGTGGGTTGGCCACTACGTCGGCGTCGATCTGATCCGCGGGCCGTCCGGCCGCGACCTGAGCGGGCGCGATGGCGTCCTCGAGCGACGCCGTGGTGGCGCCGATAAGGCCGCCCGGCCATAGCGCGATGAAGAGCATGGCGGCGAGCAACGGCAGGAGCGTCGCGTAGTCGACGGGCCGAAGCTCGGCCCTCCGGGGGTCGGCTCCGTGAGGCGCGCCGTTCATGGAGGTCTGGTAGAGACGCAGCATGTAGACCGCGGCGTAGACGATGCCGATGGTGGCGAGGGCGGCCAGCCAGGCGTGGTGGCGGAACACCCCGGTGAGGATGAAGAACTCGCCCGCGAAGCTGTTGGATCCCGGAATGGCCAGGGACGCCATCGCGACGATCAGAAAGACGCCGGCGAGGCGGGGAGCACCGGCCGCGAGGCCGCCCACGTCGTCCACGATCTCGTTGCCGCCGGTCCCCCTGCTGATGATGGCGACGATGGCGAACGCGGCTGCCACGACGATGCCGTGGTTGACCATCTGGAGGACCGCCCCCTGTGAGGCCTGGATATCGAACGCGACGATTCCGAGCAGAATGAAGCCCAGGTGGGCCAGGCTCGAATAGCCCACGAGCAGGCGCATGGTCGGGGCCCGCCACGCGAGAAGCGATCCGTAGATGATTCCGACGACGGCGAGGATGCCCAGCGGGACCGCCAGGTTCTTGGCGCCCTCCGGCAGGACCGGAAGACCGATACGGAGGAAGCCGTAGACGCCGGCCTTGCTCATGACCGCGGCCAGAAGCCCCGTGACGAGGATGGGAGCCGCCACGTACGCGTCCGGCAGCCACGCGTGGAACGGCCACAGCGGGAGCTTGATGGCGAAAGCGATCGCGAAGCCCAGGAAGAGGAGCGTCGAGGTCGTCGCGCTGAAGGGGATCCCGCGTAGCTCGGCGATCTCGAAGGTGAACTGCCCCGTGATGTCCTCGGCGCTGAATGCCGTTGCCACCAGGGCCACGAGCATCAGCAGGCTGCCGAACATCGTGTAGATGAGGAACTTCAGCGTCGCCGGCCTGCGGTTCGGGCCGCCCCACACCCCGATCAGGAAGTAGAAGGGGATGAGCATGGCCTCCCAGAAGACGTAGAACAGCACGAGGTGGCCGGCGGCGAACAGGCCCATCAGGCCCGCCTCGCCCAGCAGGAGCAGCATCAGGAAGGCCGCGCCGCGCTCCGGTGTGCGCCACGCCGCACCCACGATGGCCAAAAGGAAGAGTGCGGCGGTCAGCATCAGCAGCCAGATCGAGATTCCGTCGACCCCGACCACCCATGCCAGGCCGACCTCCTCGGCCCAGGCCTGACGCTCGACGAACTGAAGCCCCGCCTCTCCGCGGTCGAAGTTGGCGAGCATGATCGCGCCGACGGCGAGGGTGGCGACGGCGGTCACGATCGCCACGCCCTTCCAGGCGTCGACACGGTCGCGCGGGACCACGAGCACGGCCAGGGCCCCGACAAGCGGGATCACGATCATGAGCGTCACGTAAGGCATCGGGTCTCCCTCACGTGGCGAGAAGGAAGACGATTCCGATGGCCGCGGCTCCCACGATCATCGCGAACACGTAGATGCGCACCAGGCCCGTCTCGGCGAGCGACAGGGCGCGTGCGCTCCCGATGCTGGCGGCGACGGCCGCTCGCACCGAGCCCTGCTCCCCGTAGACCTCGAAGCCGTCGCGGAAGGCGTCGCCGAGGTTCCTTCCGGTTCGGACGAACACCTCGTTCAGCACCGGATCGAAGTAGTAGCCCTCGGCCAGCGTCTTGCGGGTGCGCGGCAGGCGGTCGGCGTACCGCAGGCGCCGCTCGGAGCCGTGGCCGAAGAGCCACCACGCGGCGCCGATCGCGATCGACACCAGGATGAGCGAAGCGCCGCTGGAAAGGAGGGTCGCCGCCGTGCTCGCATGGACCGGCGGCTGTCCGACGACCGGGTCCAGCCAGTCATCGACGAGCGCCCAGCCGCCCGGTACCTGGATCCAGCCGGCGGAGAACGCAAGGAACGCGAGCGTGAGGACCGGGAAGGCCATGATCCAACGCGAGGGGTGGGGCAATGGGTCGTAGCCGCCCTCCGGGTCGGGGCCGTGGAAGGCCCGGAAGAAAAGGCGGAACATGTAGTACGCGGTGAGGCCGGCACCCAGGATCCCCGTGATGCCGACGATGATCCCCAGCGTGCCCGAGTCGAGTGCCAGCGCGAGGATCTCGTCTTTGCTGAAGAAACCGGAGAACGGTGGCACGCCCGAGATGGAGAGGCAGCCGGCGAGCACGGCGATGTAGGGCACCTTGAGATACCGCCGCAGCCCGCCCATGTGGTCGAGGCTCTGCTGGCCGAACAGCGAGTGGATGACGATGCCCACCGAGAGGAAGAGGCAGGCCTTGAAGAAGGCGTGCGACATCAGGTGGAACATCGCCGCGCCGTACAGACCCAGGCCCGCGGCCACCATCATGTAGCCGATCTGGCTGACGGTGCTCCAGGCCAGCACGCGTTTTATGTCCTCTTGAGTCGTGGCGATCGTGGCGGCCATGAAGAGGGTGATCGCTCCGATGATCGCCACCGTGCCCGCCGCGTAGGGCGCCAGGTCGTAGAGCACGTTGGAGCGCACGACCAGGTAGACGCCGGCGGTCACCATGGTCGCGGCGTGGATCAGCGCGCTGACCGGGGTGGGACCCTCCATGGCGTCGATCAGCCAGGTGTGGAGCGGTATCTGCGCGCTCTTCGCGGCCGCGCCGACGAACAGCAGGAACGCGATCAGCTCGGCGGAGCCCGAGCTGAGCCCCTCAGGCGCCGCGGCGAACACCTCGGCGTAGTCCAGCGTGCCCAGATCGCGGATGATCAGGAGCGCCGCCAGCACCATGCCGACGTCGCCAACCACGTTGATGACGAAGGCCTTCTTGGCCGCTGCGACCGCGGACGGCCTCTCGTAGTAGTAGCCGATCAGCAGGTACGAGGCCAGGCCGACGAATGCCCACCCGACGATCAGGAACAGGTAGTTCGCGGCCAGCACGAGGAGCAACATCGAGAAGACGAAGAACGACATCTCCGCGAAGAAGCGCCGGTAGTCGCGGTCGCGCTCCATGTATTCGGCGGAGTAGAGGATGATCAGCGATCCGACGCCGGTGACGATCAGCATCATCATCGTGCTGAGGGTGTCCACCTGGATGGCCAGGTCGATGCGCAGATCCCCGACCACCGCCCACTCCCACAGGACGGAGACCTCGGAGCGGTCGTCCTGATCGCGGCTGAGCAGCGAGATGAAGACGATCACGACGAGCGCGAAGGCGATGGCCACGGCGCCGATCGCCACCCCTCGGCTGATGCGCCGATCCGGCTCGTGGGGCCAGAGGGCCAGCACGATGCACGCGACCAGCGGAAGGGCCAGAACGAGCCAGGGGAGTGTCGCGACGACGTTCACGCCC
>JAUVQP010000138.1 GCA_030598075.1 Miltoncostaeaceae bacterium
ACCCCAAGCCAGAACGACTCTCCGCCTCCGTCGTTGAAGGGCGTGAAGGCCTCCGTGCCCGATACCTCGTCGCGGACGTGCCACACCGCCATCGCGGGCGAGATGACACCCGTCATCGCGCCCGCAGCACCGAGCGAGTGAGCGGGTGCCACGCTGACGCCACCGCCGTCGAGCAACGCGAGGCCCTCCCCGAGCGAGCCTGCCCACCCCTCGAGCACCGAGGCCCCGGCCAGCGCCAGGCGCTGGGGCACGCACATGCGCTCCGGGTCGATTGCGGGCCCGGCATGGAGGAGCAGGCGCCCCCCCAGACCCGGCACCAACTCTCCCGCCGGGCCGGCATCGACCAGCAGGGGACGGGCGGCGAGCAGCGAGTCGATCGCGGCGCGGTTGGCATCGTCGATGCGGGCGTCGCCGTACGCCCGGAGCAGCAGCGCCACATCGCGGGGGTCCCCCCCGCCCGGAGGCGTCCAGTCGACGCTCAGAGGCGAGACCCCCTGGGACCGGAGCGCGTCCGCCATCAGATCGAGACCTACGGTGGCGACGCGTAGAGTCATCCGGTGAGCCTCGATCTTCGGGAGTTGGCGCAACGGGCAAGGGGGCACCCCGGGCTGCTGGCGAAACGCGCCATCGGCGCCGTCGCGGAGATGATCGGCGGCGACGGCGGCGATGCGGCGGTCATCGCGGCGGGACGAGGCTCGCTGATCGTCGCCGGAGCGGAGGCCATCTGGCCCCCGTTCATCCAACGCGCTCCCCGGGCGGCCGGCATCGCCGGCGTCGTTGCGGCCCTGAACGACGTGGCCGCCACCGGGGGACGGCCGCTCGCCGTACTCGACACCGTCGCGGCAGCCGAACGCGAGACCGTCGAGGCCATCCTGGCCGGGCTGCGCGAGGCGTCCGAGCTGTACCGGACGCCCATCGTCGGAGGCCACCTCACACTCGCGGCGGGTCTCGCCCCGTCACTCTCGACGATGGCGCTGGGCTCGGCGCGAGAACCCCTCGTCGCGGCGAACGCACGCGCCGGCGACGACGTGACGCTGGTGACGTGCGTCGAGGGCGAGGCGCTCGCCGGAGCGGAGGGAGAGCTGTTCTTCAGCCACCTGAGGGGCCCCCGCCGTGAGCGCGCGGCCGACGACCTGGCGCTGCTGGCCGATGTCGCGGAGGCCGGCGACGCGTGGGCGGCACGCGACGTCTCGATGCCGGGGATGACGGGTTCCCTGTTGCAGCTGCTCGAGTCCGCGGGCGGGCTGGGCTGCGCCGTGGACCTGGGCGCGGTCGAGCCGCCCGACGGGATGACGCTCGGCGACTGGCTCGGGGCGTTCCCGAGCTTCGGATTCCTCGTCGTCGGTGACGCTCCGGCGCTGACGGAGCGCTTCAGATCGGTCGGCCTCACCGCCGCTCGGATCGCCACGCTCGACACCAGCGGACGGCTGCGCTTGGCCCGAGGAGCGGACGAGGCGGAGGTATGGGACCTGGGAGCGGAGCCGCTCACCGGCCTGGGCACTCAGCTCCCGTAGGCCCAGGCGTAGCTCGCCGGCGCGGCCGCCGAGGCGTCGACGAGGCCGATCGTCATGCGCTGGTGGAGCGCCCCCCGATAGGGCGCGGGGGATCCCACCGGCTCCCAGCCGAGCCGTGTGAAGAAGGCGACGCTCGGCACCTGAACGCGCGCCAACATGGTGGTTCCCCCAAGGACCGCGGCGGTCGCGACCGCAAAGCGCACCAGCTGGGCTCCCACCCGGAGCGGCCGCGACCCGGACAGCACCGCGAGACGGTCACCCTTCCAGAGACCCGCCTCGTCGAGGGCGTAAAACCGAACCGCCCCCACGACATCGCCCCGCCGCTCGACGGCGACGGCGTGGATGGCGCCGTCATCCCAGATGTCACGATCGCTCTCGCTGAACAGGCGCTGCTCCTCCACGAAGACGCGCTGGCGCACCCCCATGTGGCCGTCCAGCTCCGCCCGCGAGGCGGCGACGCGCACCTCGATCGATTCTCTCCTCATACCGGCGCCGCCACCGGCGGATCTCCGTTGCGCTCGCCCCCGTAGACCTGCTCGAAGGTCGACAGGGCGGAGCAGGCCTGGCACCGCACGCAGCCCGCGCGCGCATTCTGGCTCATGATGCCGGCCTCGGCCAAGAGGGGAGCGACGCGCTCGTAGACCTCACGCACGTACTCCGGCGAGGGGGGCGTGTCGTTGGCGCGGATGCTGCCGGGCGAGGGGCGAAGCGGGACGACGAACGGATAGACGCCGCGCTCGATGGCAGCCTTGCAGCCCTCCACGACGGACTCGATGCTCTCGCCGAGCCCCAGGATGTAGTACGTGGAGACCTGGCCGCGTCCGAAGACCTCAACGGCCGCCTCCCACGCGGCGAGGTAGGTCTCGACCCCCTGGGCCGCCTTGCCCGGCGCGACCGTGGCGAGCAGGTCCTGGTCGTACGTCTCGAGGTGGATACCCATGGCCTCGACGCCGGAGTCCTTCAGCCGGGCGAACCACCCGAAGTCCTGCGGCGGCTCGATCTGGACCTGCACCGGCAGGTCACTGCTCTCGCGAACGGCCGCGGCGCAGCGCGCCATGTAGGACGCGCCCCGGTCGTCGCGGTTCGGCGATCCGGTGGTCAGCGTGACGTCGCGCGCTCCGTCCAGGCGGGCGGCGGCCTCGGCGACCTCGGCCAACAGCTCCGGCGTCTTCGTGGGGATCGTGCGCCCTCCGGCGAGCGTGGTGCCGATGGAGCAGAAGTGGCACTGCTCGTCGGTGCCCCAGTAGACGCAGCGCTGCATCACGGTGGACGCCAGGCTGTCCAGGTGCATCAGCGCGATCTTCCAGTACGGGATGCCGTCGGCGGTCTCGAGGTCGTAGATGCGCGGACGCTCCGGAAGGCTCACCGACCCGACCTCGACGTCGTCGCGGTACAACGTGCCCCTCCGCCGCTCGGCGTCCAGCACGAGCTCGTAGGGCGAGTGGCGGGTGTAGTCGGCGTGGACGGGAACCGTCAGAGGCGTCCCCTCGAACCAGAGGAACCCGGCATCGGCCGGGCCCGCGCCGCCGGCGCGCGTCTCGACGTCGGCGTCGCCGCGGGTACGGACGCCGAGCGACTGAAGCTCGACCGCGAGGGTCCGGAGGTCGGGGCGCCCGCTCACCAGCGGTCGCCGTGGAGCTTCTCGAAGTTCTCGCGGAAGACCATGCGCTTCAACTCCTCCGAGACGGGGGCACCCTCGATCTTCCAGTACTCGCTCATGAAATCCGACCAGGGCTCGTCGGAGCCGAAGAGCACCCGGTCGCCGGCGATGCCCTGCTTCTCGATCTCGACCAGCAGCCAGCGGGCGCCGAAGCCGACGGCCCACGAGGTGTCGGTGTAGACCTGGTAGCCCTCCTTGACCCACTCGAGGAACTTCGGGACGAGCTTGATGTGGCCGCTGACGCCGCCGCCGAAGTGCACGAGGTGGATCTTCACCCGCTTCCCGTACTCCTCGACCATCGGGATGAAGTTGTTGATGTCGCTGGCCCCGCCGGGCGACGTGTGGAAGTGGAACACGTAGTCGTGCTTCTCGGCGGCGTCGAAGCACATGTCGGCGAGCTCGCGCGTCTCGTCATCCCACTCGGCCGGGCTCGGATTGCCGCCCAACAGGAATGTCGTCTTCAGGCCGACGATGCCGGCCTCGCCCGCGTGCTTCAGCGCCTCGAGCGTCCGCTCGCGATCGCGCGGAACGAACGACACCCAGAGCAGGCCGCGAATGCGATCCGTGGTGGTCGCGGCCTCCATGACGATCGGGTTGAGGCTGAAGGGCTGATCCGGCTTGGGAACACCGTAGTTCGACATGACGAGGCTGCGCTCGATGGCGTACTTGTCCATGAAGCTCAGGAAGTCCTTCGGGCGCGGGAAGTCGTAGACGATCGGCTTGACCGGGTAGTCGATGCCGTAAAACGGGAAGGCCTCGATCTCGCCGATGTGGCTGTGTCCGTCGATGACCTCGCGCTTGATGCCGTCGGGCAGTGCCACGGTGTCTCCTCGTCAGGGGGTCAGCATTGTCCGCCGAAGCGCCTCGGCCGCCTCGGACCAGGCCCCGGGGTCGTGGAACTCGCGTCGCTCGGCCACCGGCTCGCCGGCGACGGGATCGCCCGTCCCGGGGTCGAGCGCGAGGGCCTCGATCACGTACTTCGGGGCCATCGTGTCCGCGTCCATCTCGGTGGACACGGAGACGGCCGCTCCGCTCGCCAGCGACATGTCCACCCT
>JAUVQP010000012.1 GCA_030598075.1 Miltoncostaeaceae bacterium
GCTCGTGAGCCGCCGGACGAAATCGAGCTCGAGACAGTGAACGGCGATCGAGCCGGCCCAGAGCACGAGCGCGCCGTCGGGGTCGCGCCACCCCGCCAACTCGTCGCTGAGATCGCTGTACTCCACGACGCCCGTGTGCCCGCCGACCTGGGCGATCACGCCCATCCTCTCGTCGGGGCCCAGCTTTCGGACGACCACCGACGACATGTCGGCGTCGGCGAGCGCGTGATACCCGACGAGCTCCGGCCGCGCAATGCGCACGAGCGGATTGTCGACCTGGAAGGTGAAGATCGTACGAATCCCCCGGCCGGCCATCGCGTCGAGCGCTCCCGACCGGCGGAGGGCGGCCAGCACGCCACCGTGGCCGTCCGGCGACAGCGCCAGGCGGTCGGAGGCCTCGAGGAGTATGCGCCCGGTCTCGCGGTCGACCACCGGCATCGTCCCCTGGACCACGAACTCGGCGCTCCCCGCGGGCAGCCCGTAGTTGTCGTTGTGGCGAAAGAGCCCACGGGTGATGGCGTCGTTGGCCGGCGAGGTGAGAACGTAGAACGGCAGCTCACAGCGATAGCGCGCCCGCAGGGCCGCGATCTTGGCGGCGTGGTGCCAAAAGAGCGTCCGGCCCGTGATCGGAGCGAAGGGGAAATCGCCCTTGGGGCCGTCGAAGCCCAGTCGCGTGCCCTGGCCTCCGGCGAGCAGGACGCAGGCCACCTGCCCGGCGCGGAGGCGACGCTCGCCCTCCTCGCGGGCTTTCCTCTCGCGCTGTCGGGACACGTCGTCGTGCGGCAGCCCGATCGCGTCCGGGGGTTGGACGTGGGCGAGCTCCGTCGCGTCCGTCGCGCCGTCGCCCCGGAAGCGCCCGACCAGCTCGGCGATGAGGTCGAGGTCGAGTTCCTCGATGTGCGCGACGAGGTCCGCGCCCTCGCCGTCGCCGCATGCGGCGACGGCGTCGATCAGGTGCTCCTGACCCACGGCGCGCAACCGCTCGGCGAGGTCCGGGGGGACGTTCACGCGCGGAAGGATAGGAGGCGGGGCGGGGCGGGGCGCAGGGGCCGCCTCAGAATGACGGTCGCGACCGCCTGCGGGCTGCAGAGCCTTCGCGACGCGGTGTCATCACCCGTTGCCGAGCCCAGAGCGCTCGACGGCCTCCTCCACGCCCATGACCAGGCCGACCCAGAAGGGGCCGAACTCGGCGTAGCGGGCGCTCACCGGATCAAAACGCATCTCGTAGACGATCTCCTTGATCACGACGGGGTCGTCGGCGAGGAGGGTGACGCCCCACTCCCAGTCGTCGAGCCCCGTAGAGCCGGTGATCAACTGGATCACGCGGCCGGCATACGCTCGACCGACCCGGGCGTGGCCCCGCATGAGCGCCTTGCGCTCGTCGAAGGACAGCTCGTACCAGTTGGCGTCGGGCGTGCGGGTCTTCGACATGGGGTAGAACGCGATGACCCGCCTCTCGGGGAGCCGGGGGTGCAGGCGGGCGTCGCGGTACCTGAGCATCCGCTCGCTCCACGCCGCCAGACGCTCGGGGGTCGCCTCCTCGCCCTCGGCCGCGAGTCGAGCCCGCTCGTCGTCCTCGGTGGACGTGTACTCGCTGCCCTCGGTGAGCGAGAAGAATGATCCAACGACGTCGACCGGTCCGCGCGTGACCCGCTTCGTCAACCGATCGAGCGCGTCGACGTCCGGGCTGAGGGCCATGAGGCCGAGGTCCGCCTTCGCCCCCAGCACGGAGAAGGCGATGACCTGCTGCGGGTCGATCGCGACGAACGCCCGACAGGCCTCGACGATCTCCGTGGCCGGCTCGCCGGGGCGCGCGCGCAGCATCAGATGGACGACTCCCCAGCCCTCGCTGGGTCGCACCGCCGAGTCGGATGTCGTGCCGTCGGCTTCCACGTCCTACGCCCTCGTGAAGCGGTAGAGGACGCTGTTACCGATCACGTAGAGGTCTCCGCCGTTGCCCTCGCCGAAGGAGGTGATGCCGCTCAACCGCACGTTGAGCGTCCGCGTGAGCTCGATGGGAGGCCCGGGGTTCGGCCCGGCGCGCATGGTCCATACGCTCCCGGAGCAGTAGTCCGCATAGACGTAGCGTCCACGGAGAGCGGGCACACCGGCGCCCCGCGAGACGTAGCCCCCGGTCACCGAGCAGCCTCGCGCGTGCGAGTACTGCGCGACCGGGGGCACGTGGGGACCGCCCCGCAGCGCCTGGGCTCCCGCGAACCGGCGGCGCCCCTCGAACGCGCTCCACCCAAAGTTGGCGCCGCCCGACGCACCCGCCGCGCGGAAGCTGACCTCCTCGATCGCGCCCTGTCCGACGTCGCCGATCCACAGGTCGCCGCGCGAGCGGTCGAACGAGAACCTCCACGGGTTGCGAAGCCCGTAGTGATAGACCTCAGGAGCCGGACCCGCGCGAAACGGATTGCCGGCCGGGATGCGGTAGGGGCGTCCGGCCGTACGCCCGTTGACGTCGATGCGAAGCAGCTTGCCGAGGCGCGAGCCGCTGTTCTGAGCCGTACTCCGCGGATCGCCGCCGCCGTCGCCGGTGCCGACGTAGAGGAAACCGTCCGGCCCGAACGCCAGATGGCCGCCGTTGTGGTTGGAGGCGGGCTGGTCGATGCGCAGAAGGACCCTCGCGCTCCTCGGGTTGGCGCGGTTGCGGTTGCGTCGCCGGTACTCGACGACTCGGGTGTCGCCGCCGCGGTTGGTGTAGTTGATGAAGAAGCGTCCGTTCTGCCGGTAGCGGGGATGAAAGGCAAGCCCCAGCAGGCCCTGCTCGCGGCCGCGGCTGATGAGGCGCGCCACGTCCAGAAAGGGCGTCCGCCGGCGTCGGCCGCGATCGAGGATCTCGATGCGGCCGCTCTGGTGGACCAGATAGAGCCGGGAGGCCTGTCCCGGTGCGGCGGCGGCGAAGAGCGCATCGCCCGCGAAAGCCACCCTCTGAAGGGCGACGTCGTCCCCTTGGTGCTGCTCCGCTCCCAGGGCGCCTCCGGTCCCCGCGGACCCCACCGTGCCGATGAGCGCGAGGGCGAGGGCGGGCAGGAGGGCTCGGCGCACGGCAGGGACGCTAGCGGCCAACCCGCGCCCCGCCAAGAAAGCGCGATGACGGGCGCGTAGGGTGGCCGCGATGCTGACAAGCCGCCTCGCCCGCTGGCTTCGTTCGAATCCCGAACTGGCGACGGGGCTCCGGGGGGGGCCCGCCGACCTTGTGCTCGAGGACGGGGGCCTGGTCATCCTCCGCCGAGCCGATGAGCGCGACCACACGATCGACGCTCGCGGCTTCGACCCCGGCGGAACGGATCCCTCCGACCCGGTCGACGTGATACGGCCGCGGCGCGCCAACACGACGATCGCGCTCGTCGCCGACGCGGGCGCCACGTCGTGGGAGGAGATCGGCGACGGCCGGGGGGCGATCTCGTGGCGCGCGCTGGCGGAACAGTACGACGCGGCAAGAGCGTTCGCCGTGCGCGAGGACCTCATTCTCCCTCTCCCGTTGCCCGACCTCGGGGGCGCCGAATACTCGCTCGGACGCGCCGGCCTCCACGCGCTCGCCGAGGTTCTGGGCGCCGCACGCGAGAGCCTCACCGGCCGCATCGGTCTCCGCGCTCGGGCGAAAGCGGTCACGACCCCGGGCTTTCCCGCCGACGCCGGCCTGCGGCCGACGCTCGCCCTCGGGCCCGAACGGGCCCGCTTGGTGCTGCTTCCGGCGCCGGAGAGCTCGGGCACGCCCCTCGTCGGCCTGAGTCCCCGCGAGGCGGCCGCCGCGCTGGTCGCAGACTTCGCCGAGCGGGGCGTGGCCCTCCCCCTGGAAGCCGACCGGTTCGACCGCGAACCCATCCCGCCGCCGCCCGAGGGGTTCGGGACGTTCCTCTCGTTCGGCGCGAACCTGCTCGCGCGCGCGCGCTACGAGGCGGGTCCCGATGCCAGCCCGGTGCAGTTGTGGCCCGAGCACTTCGACCAGGCGTTCGACTCACGACGGGTTACCTGCGGCATCTCCCCGGGCGACGAGGACAGCCCGGAGCCCTACCTCTACGTGCTGACGGAGCGGACCGGGGGGTGGCTGCCGGAGCCGGCCATGTGGACGAGCGAGCCATGGGCGGGAGCCAGGCTCGGCTGGAGCGACCTCCGCGAGGCCGCCGCGAGCGGGGACGACGCGCTCGAGCTGGGACGGACATTCTTCGCCGCCGGCCTGGCGACGCGAACACCCTAGGTGTCGCGCTAGCCGGCGGTGACGACGTCGATGGCCGGCTGCACCGCGCGGCTCACGGTGACCGGCAGCAGCCGGACGAACGCGTTGAGCTCGGAGGCGGGCGCGCCGTCCGCGACCCCGTTGACCAGCCGCTCGATGACCACAATCTCGCGTGGACCGAGATCGCCCGCGACCGGGTCGAGCGCTTTGGTCAGCCCATCGGCGAGCTGGTCATCGATGGTCTTGAGCGCGGCGACGATCTCGGCGGGGATTTCGGCCATGCCGCCATTATCGCACACGCCACCGACGGCGTGCAGCTCACAGCTCGAAGGGAATCGCGCCCGAGCCGCCAAGTCAAGGCCGCAACGTTCCTTGGAGGTGGCCGTGATCGGGGTAGCGAGCATGATGGGCGTCCTGCTGGCCGCCCTGGTGGGCTGGTCAGCATCCAGCGCGGAGCGAGAGGGAGCCACCGCGGGCACCCTCGCGCTGAGGCTCCTCGCCGGTGTCGGCCTCTTGGGGCTCACCGTGGAAGCGCTCCGGATCGAAGCGCCGGGTGCCGCTCTCGTGGCCGGACCAATCGCCGTGGCGCTCATCGCAGGGCCCGTCGTCGATCGTGCTCGCTCCCGGCGCCGACGGGTGCCTCGGGCGCGGCTCCGAGAGGCGCCGATACCTGCCGCCCCGGCGCGATCGCGGCGCCGCGCCGCGTAGCGTCCCGACGCCGCGATCGCGCCGTCCAACCGTCTGACTAGCCCGCCGTGAACGAGAGCGACCTGCTTCAGCTCACGCTGATCGTCGTGCTCGCGGTGGGCGGAACGGCGATCGCCGGTCGCTTCGGGATTCCATCGATCGTCCTTCTGCTACCCCTCGGGTTCGTGTTCGGCGCGGGGCTCGGACTCCTCGATCCGGACGAGCTCTTCGGAGACCTGCTCACTCCGCTCGTCTCGCTCTCGGTGGCGGTGATCCTCTTCGACGGCGGGCTCGGACTCCGGCTGGCCCGCGTCTCGGCGGGCGCACGCCGCGCGGTCGTGGGGCTGCTGACCGTCGGCGTCGCCGTGACGTGGCTCGCGGGCACGCTGGGCGCGATGGCGCTCTTCGACATCAGGCGCGACCTCGCGATCCTCATGGGAGCGATTCTGATCATGTCCGGCCCGACGGTCGTGCTCCCGATTCTCAGCATCGCGCGCCCACGCGGCCGCGTGGCCGCCGTCACACGCTGGGAGGGGATCCTGGTCGACCCCATCGGCGCGATCATCGCCGTGGTCACGTTCCACGTGATAAGCAGCGGGGGCCCCAACTATCGGGGGGAGGGCATCAAGGACTTCGCGCTGACCGTCGGGCTCGGGGTCGTCGCCGGCATCGTGGGCGCGACCATCCTCTTCAAGCTCCTGAAGTTCGCCGGCCTTGCGCCGCACGCCGAGGTGGGCGTCACGCTGGGCATTGTGCTCGCGACGTTCGCGGTGCCCGACGCGATCCTCGAGGACTCGGGCCTCTTGAGCGTTGTGATCATGGGCATCTTCATCGCCAACCAGAAGCGCGTCCCCGTCGAGCACATCACCGAGTTCAAGGAGATCGTCGGCGGCCTGCTGACCGGTGTGCTCTTCATCGTCCTCTCGGCGCGCATCCCGGCCTCGTCGCTGGCCGACCACCTCGTCCCGGCCCTCGTGCTCACGGCGATCCTGGTCGTGCTCGCTCGCCCGCTCGCCGTCGCGGCCGCGACGGCGCGCACGACGCTCGCCGCGCGCGAGCGAGCGTTCCTCGCGTGGATGGCGCCACGGGGGATCGTCGTGGCCTCGGTGTCGTCGATCTTCGCGCTCCAACTGGAGGCGCAGGGTGTGCCGGGAGCGGACGATCTCGTGCCGATCACCTTCATCGTGATCGTGGCGACCACGGCGCTCTACGGGCTCACGGCGCGGCCGGTCGCGGTCCTGCTGGGCGTCGCCGAGCCAGACGAGGAGCCCGACACGACGACGACGTAGCCTCCTGGTGCTCGGCGCCGCGGAGGACGCCAATGCTCTCGCTAGGGAACGGGGGCGGGGTTCTCGCCCGCTCCGCGGTCGAGTACCCAGCGCCGCATACGGTCGACCACGGGCTGGGCATCCAGCGACGGGATCGACCAGCCGATGGCCTCGGCGGCCTGAAGGCCGGCGCGCAGGCGGGCAATCGCCTCGCCGACGTGGATCGGCTCGGCGGGCAGGCCGATCTCGTCCATCGGGTCGAGGATCTCGCGGCGGAGTCGAACCGGCGCTGTGTCGGGCAGGAAGAACGCGTCCTTCACGGCCCCCTGAAGCTCGCCGAAATCGAGGAGGACGATGAGCGGCGCGACCCGTCCCTCTTCCTTGGCCACCGCGACGACGAGCTGCTGCTGGTCGTCAGCGTCGCTGAGCGACGTGATCCACGCGGCGGACGGATACGCCTCGATGAGACCGGCGATCGCGGGCCGTCGGGCCCTCGCCAGAGACCCGGCGGCGTCGCGGGCGGCGACCGCGACAGAACCGTCGAGCACCGCGGCGGCGGCCAAGCAGACATCTCGCCCGGCGTCGCCGCACCGCGCGCCGATGGCGCGCACCAACTCCTCCCCGTCGTCGGCGGAGAGCCCGCCGAAAAGAACCTCGATCGCCGCCTCGACGAGGTACGAACGGCGCAGCTCGGCGATGCCGCGCGCGAGTGCCTCGGGGTCATCGCCGCGTCGCCCGAGCGCCGCGCGCAGCCGGACGAACGCCGCTTGGGCGTCGAGGTCAGCGCCGAGATCGGACAGGGCCTCCGACAGCTCTCCGGCCGAGGAATCGGTGCGCGCCAGGGCCTCCTCGACAAGCCGCCGGGCGAGCACCGCATCGCCCGAGCGGTGCGCGACGACCGCCCCCTCATAGCGATCCTCCGGATCGTCCGCGGGAAACGCCCCCTCGAGCACACGAATCGCGGCATCCGACCGGCCGTCTCGGGCCATCGTTCGGGCCAACCGACGCCTCGCGGACGGAGCCCGATCGGGTAGATGCTCCAGGAGCAGCTCGACGAGCCGCTCCTGGAGCTCGATGGACTCCTCGAGCTGCTCGGCGCCCAACAGCATGCGCGCCTGCTCGTCGAGCGCGGCGGCGTGCGCCCGCGTAACCGCCTCCCACGCGGTCCCCCGCGGCCCGACCCAGCCCAGGTGCAGCTCGTATCCGGCCCGGTCGAGAACGTCGGTGAGTGGTCGGCCGGGGACGCGCAGCGCCGATGGATTGCACGCCGCGAGCTCGGCGACGACCATGGCGAGCGGCGCTAGGCCGAGCCCGTCCCCCTCCCGGAGATGGCGACGGACGGCCCCGAGGAGAGCCTCCTCGTCGGCCGGGCGCCGGCCGACGCGCCGCAGCGGCCGAGCCGGTGCGACGAGGCTCTGGGCGTCCACGCGGACGGAGACCGACGAACCCGGCGACGCGTCGTGGGGCAGCGGCACGCGGGGACCGATCGGGAGCAGGGCGAGGGGCGCGAGATCGCCGTCGAGCGGCAGGCCCTTGGTGGCTACCGCCTCGGCATCGACCCTCGCGGTGAGTGTGAGGCCGTCGAACGCCTGGGCGAGGCTGGCGACCCGGCCGTCCGAGAGATCGAACGCGCGAGGATCGTCGCGCAGAGCGCGGCGCACGGCAGCGGCGGGGTCATTCGCGTGGGTGATGCCGGCGCGCGCAAGCTCGTCACCGAGTTCCCCGGCGGCCCTGGGACCGGCCGCGAGAAGCCGAAGAGCCGCGTCAGCGATACGCCCCATCGACGGTGACGCTAGCAGCGCTCCCGGCCGCCTCGGACGCGGCATCTCGGGACGGTCTCCGGCACCCTGTCATCATCGTGTGACCATGACTTGGCTGCTGGCCATCTCCCTCGTCGAGAGTTTCAGCGAGGTCGCCGACCGGGCAGCGGGGCTCGGATACTGGGCCGTGCTCCTCGTCGTCGCCGGCGACGGCGTGTTTCCGCTGCTGCCCGGCGAGACGACCATCGTGGCGGCGGCGGTACTCGCGTCGGCCGGGCGCCTTGATCTGGAGCTGGTGATCCTCGCCGGAGCCGCCGGGGCCGTGCTGGGCGATTCGGCGGCGTACTGGATCGGCCGGGCAGGAAGCGAACCCATCAGGCGCTTCGTCACGCGCTTCGCCGGCGGCGATCGCCTCGCCGCGGCCGAACGGATGGTGGCGCGACGCGGGCCGGCCCTCGTGTTCGTCGGCCGCTTCCTGCCGGGACTTCGCATCGCGATCAACCTGAGCGCCGGCGCTGGACAGATGCGCTACCCGAAGTTCCTGCTGTTCGATGTGCTCGGGGCGGTCGTGTGGTCCACGCAGGCCGCGCTCATCGGGTTCTTCGCGGGGCGCGCATTCGCCGATCAGATCTGGGTGGCCTTCGTGGTCGCCCTGGTCGTCGCCGGCGCGATCGGCGGGGCGATCGCCCTGCAGGAGCGCCGGCGCGTGCGGCGAGAGAAGAGGGCCGCGGACAACGCGAAGTCCGGTCTGAGCGCGGAGAGCCCCGGAGGTGCGCCGTGACGCGGGACGAGCCCCTGGCGCCCGAGTCGATCGGAGCGCTGATCGCCGGAGCCGACGACGTGCCCTTCGCGCTGATCGGCATCGGGATACCCCGCTGCCCGGCGTCGAAGCTGCTCGCGGCCAGCCTGCCCGCGGTGTCCCGCTCGCGGCCGGGCCTGGTCGTGGGCTACGCGCTCCTGACGCCTTCGGACTGGGCCCTCCGGGAGACCCTGCTGTGGCCGCGGGGCATCCGCGTCAGCCGGTCGAGCGTTCCGACGCTCAGCCTGCTGCGAAACGGACGCAGCGTCTCGCGGCGGAGCGGCGGCGGGCCGGCGGCAGCGATCGACGAGTGGCTGACGGCGACGCTCGGAGCGCCCGAGCATCCCGTCCAAGCCGCTCTGACCGAAGCCGAGCGGCGGGCCCTGACCAAGGACGGCGCTCGCCGGACGCTGCACGCCGCCGTCAAGGACCCGGATCGATCCGGTGTCCAGCACCCGTGACGACCGCCTATGGTGATTCGGCAAGAGGCTGTCGGGAACGAGACGATTCCCCTCCGGTTCCGCACCGTCTCACTCACCATGCGGGTTGCACGAAACGCTGAAACTTGCATCAATGGGCAGCGTGCCGGTGATGCACGACAGCCGATTGAGCCTGTGACGCGCCCTCTGATCGTCGGTCAGACGGCTTCCCCGCGACGCTCGGTCGGGGGCTCACGGACATGAGCAGCCTCTCGCCCATGGGCGCCGCTCGCTCCGAGACGGACGCGCCCGGCGCGGCGGGTCGGGCTCGCGGCTCCCAGCTGCTGTCGGTGTCCGCGGCGGCCCAAGTGCTCGGTGTCAGCTCGTCGTCTCTTCGCGCATGGGCAGCCGAGGGCCGCGTGCCGTGCCTCAGGACCCCCGGCGGGCATCGCCGCTTCGAGTACGACGAACTCGCGAGCTGGCTGGAGAGACGCGGCGGGTCGCCGCCCGAGCCCCGGGAGCGCGTTCAGGAGCTTGTCCCCACACGGATGGATCGCATGGAGTCTGCCGGCGCCGCTCTGCGCTCCCTCCTGCCGGCCATCATCGACACCTTCGAGGGCGAGCTCGCGGGCGCTCGGCGGCCCGGCGCCCGTTCGCTCTCGGCGCGGCGGCGTCGTCTCGGCTCGGCCATCGAGGGACTCGCCCAGGCGATCGAGGACGGGGATCTCGGCGCGTGCTACCGCGAGGCCGAGTGGGAGGGCTTTCGCCATGGCGCGTCCGGACAGCCCGGGGATGTTCCGGTCACCGAGGCGCTCGTCCTCAGACGAGCCGTGGACCGTGCCCTCTCGGAGCCGTTCGCCACGCGGGGAGCCGAGCGCCGGGCAATCGAGCGGGCGCTGGACCGCATGGCGGTCCGCGTCGCGGCCGGGTACGCGGACGGCGTGCGCTGCCGCCTTCGCGCAGCCACGGGCTAGTGGCCGACAACGTCGCCGAGGGGCAGCCTCCGGGCCGCGACCTGACGGCTCCGCGCATGCGTCGCCAAGAAGGCCCCTGGCTGTCGGTGTCGGCCGCGGCGCGGGCACTGGGGGTCAGCCCCAGCACGCTGCGGCTCTGGGCCAGCGAGGGCAGGGTCCCGCACGTCCGGACCGTCGGCGGTCATAGGAGGTTCGACCCGGAGCAGCTCCGACAGTGGCTCGCGCGCCAGCCGGCGCGCCCGTCGCGATCCGCCCGTCGCGGATCGGTAGAGATCACCGTCGCTCCGGATCTCGCCGAAGCGCTTCGCGCCCGCGCCGACCTCGTGTCGGACGAGGTCGAGGGGTTGGTCGAGGGTCCCGCCGAGGTGGCCTATCGGCGGCTGCCGCACAGCGAGCGCCGCGCGGTCGTTCGCGCCTGGGTCGATGCGCTCGCCGACGGCTTCCAGTCGGGGAGCCTCGCGGACGCCCTCGAGCGGGCGGAGACCTACGGACGCGGACACGGTCTGGCGGGGTCCAGCGCCGAGGTCACGCTGGGCGGATCGCTGGCGCTGGAGCGGGCCATCGACCGCGCCCTCGCCACCGATCCTGAGGTGCTCAACGAGATGGATCGTCGCGAGGTCGTGGGCGCGATGGGTCAGCTCACCGTCCGGGTCGCGACCGCGTGGGCAGCCGCCGTCGCCGGCCGCGCGAGCCGGCGCGTCTAGGAGATCCTTCAGGGAACGTCGGCAGAGCGCACGAGCGTCACGGCACTGGAATGCGCACCCGCTCCAGCGTCTGCCCCCGCGTGCCCACCGCGCGAACCGACAGGGCGCGCGGCGCGACCGATACCGCGAGGAAGTGGTGGGTGGGCAGGCAGCGACGAAGGCCTCGGACAAGGCGCACGCACGGATAGACGGGCGCACCCCCTCCGCCGGTGGTGATGTAGGTCACGCGGTCGCGGACGATGCGCTCGTAGCCGTGGTTGTGGCCTTGGAGGACGAGCGCCACGCGGTGGCGCCGAAAGAGCGGCGCCCAGCGGCGCTGCTGACCGGGGTCCGGCCTGTGGAGTCCGGCCGCGTACACGGGTTGGTGCATGACCACGATGCGCGGGCCGGCGCTCGGCTCGCTCAGCGCCCTGCGCAAGAACCTCAGCTGGCGGCGGTTGTCCGACCGGTTTGCGTCGAGCACGATGATCTGGGCAGGGCCCGAGCGGAACCGGTACCAGCGTGGGGCTCCGAGGACCGTGCGAGTGCTGTCGCCCGGGACGTCGTGGTTTCCCCACGCTGCCCGCCAGGGAATGCCGGACTGCCGCAGGCAGCTCTCGGGACGATCCCAGTTCGCGACCGTCGCCCGGCCGTCGGGGCGATAGAAATTGTCCCCCGTGGTCAAGACGAACGCGAAGCCGAGCCGGCGATGCTCCCGGCACATGCGCCGCGTGACCGCTCGCTGGGCGTCGCCTCCGTAGCCCCAGTCGCCCTTGACCGCGAACCTCTCCGTCCGCGCGGCGGACGCTTCGGGTGCTCCAAGACCCGCCGCGGCGAGAGCGATCGCCGCGATGCAGGCCGCGACGCTAGTGAGAGTGAGGCGTGCCGTCCTGGATCTCGCGCCTGAGTTCCTCCGCGCGGGCGCGAAGCCGGGCCCGAGCCTCATCCAGCGCCGCGTGCGCGTCCGCAGACGACGCGGCCGGCTCGGTGGGGCCCGCGTCAGCCTCGGAAGAGCCCGCGTCAGCCTCGGAAGAGCCCGCATCGCGCCGCGCGACGGGGCCTCCTCGCGCGAGGTAGGCGATGCTCGCTCCGGCGGCGGCCGCGAGACCGACGGCGATCGTCCAACGTCTGATGTCTCTCATGGGGTCGTCCATGTTACCGGGACGATCGGCTCGCGCCGGTGGCCCGTTGGGTATAGTGCAGGGTCGGCCAAGACGCGTACGCGCGGCGTCACGCAGCCTGGACCCCCAACCCGGGAGCCTCGAATCGCCCCGTACGAGATCATGCTCATTCTCAACGCCGACGCCGCGGAGGAGCAACAAGAAGAGATCATTGAGCGCGTGCGTCAACTCGTGGTCGACGGGGGCGGCGAGGTAGACCACGTCAACGACTGGGGTCCGCGCAAGATCTCCTACCCCATGAACAAGCAGTCCAATGGCCGCTACGTCGTGGTCACCTGCTCGGCGGAGTCGGAGTCGCTGGACGAGATCGGTCGCGTGCTGGCGATCAGCAAGGATGTCGCGCTTCGCTCGATGTTCCACCGCCTCGGCCCGGCCGACGCGGAGCGGGCAAAGGCCAACGGCGCCCCCCTTCCGGTCGACGACCGTCCGGAGGGCGAGCAGCGTCCGCGACGCGACGGACGCGACGGACGTGGCGGCGGCCGCCGCCGCCGGTAGGAAGCCAGCGCCCTGTCCGCCGACCTCAACCGCGTCACGCTCGTCGGACGCCTCACACGCGACCCGGAGCTCCGTCACACGGCCGGCGGCGATCCGGTCTGCGGCATGCGCCTGGCGGTCAGCAGTCGCACGCGAGACGAGAGCGGCAACTGGGGCGATCGCTCGAACTACTTCGACGTCACGGTCTTTGGTCGCCAGGCGGAGACCGTCACCACATACCTCACCAAGGGGCGGCGGATCGGCGTCGACGGCCGGCTGTCCTGGCGCGAGTGGCAAGCCAACGACGGCAGTAAGCGCCAGAACGTCGAGGTCGTCGCGAGCGACATCTTCTTCCTCGACAGCCGCAGCGACAGCGCCGCCGGGGGGGGCGGAGATCAGTCGCGCTCCGGATGGGGCGATTCGTCCGGCGCGGGGGCCGGGGACGCCGACCTTCCCGTGGATCAGTCGGACATGAGCGCGCCGGCCACGACCAGCGACGACGAGATTCCCTTCTAGCGAGCGACGTAGGCACACGAGGGCGGGCAGATGGACGCAATTCTGGTCAAGGACGTCGAGGGTCTGGGCGAGGCGGGCACGGTCGTGAGCGTTTCGCGGGGCTACATGCGCAACTACCTCCTCCCCCAGGGTCTGGGCGAGACCGCCACGCCCGGCCGCATCGCCGAGGTTCGGCGGCGTGAGGAGGATCGGCGTGCGCTAGAGGTCCGCGCCGAGGAGGAAGCCGGCGAGCTCGCCGGGCTCCTGTCGCGCACGATCCTCACGCTGAAGGCCAAGGCCGGCGGCGATGGGCGGCTCTTCGGCTCAATCGGACCAGGTGACGTCGCGGCGGCGATCAAGGAGGCCCGGGGGGCCGACGTCGACCGGCGGCAGATCACCGTCGAGCCCGCCATCCGGACGGTCGGAACCTACTCGCTACCGGTCGATCTAGGCTTCGGCCACAGCGCCGAGGTCAAGACGATCGTCAGCCCCCTCATCGACTGAGCACCGCTCGCACCTCATCCGTGGCCCGAACCGTGGGCGAGCGCGTTCCCCCACCACAGAACCTCGAGGCGGAGCAGATGCTCCTGGCCTCGCTCATGTCGACGCCCGACCGTTTGCACGACGTGTACGTCGTCGTGCAAACGGATGACTTCTACAAGGAAGGCCATCGCAGGGTCTTCGAGGGCATCCTCGACCTGAGCCGTGTCGGGGAGCCGATCGAGCCGCTCACGGTGATCGATCGGTTGACGAAGATGGGCACGCTCGAGGGCGCCGGCGGGCGCATGGGCGTCGCGGCGCTCATGGAGACGCCCTACATCGCGGCCAACTGGCGCACGTACGCCGACATGGTGCGCGACGCGGCGACCCAGCGCGGGCTTCTTCAGGTGGCGCAGCGCATCGAGGGGATCGTCGCCCGCGGCGAGGGCGAGACGTACCAGATGGTGACCGGCGCGGAGGACCTCGTCTACGAGGTCGCCGAGCTGCGCGTGCGCGGCGAGTTCCGTAGCGCGAAGGATCTCGTCACGGACAGCATGAAGCGCCTCATCGAGGCCGCGGACAGCGGCTCGGAGATCTCCGGCATGGCCACGGGCTACACGGATCTCGACACGCTCACCGGGGGTCTGCGACCCGCCAACCTCGTCGTGGTGGCGGCGCGGCCCAGCATGGGCAAGACCGCCTTCGCGTTGGGGGTCGCCGAGCACGTCGCGCTCGCCAACGACGGCACGGTCGCCATCTTCAGCCTTGAGATGAGCGGCGAGGAGCTCGTCCAGCGCCTGCTGAGCTCAGCCGCCATGGTCGACTCCGGGCGCATCCGCTCCGGCCGGCTCACCTCGGAGGACTGGCCCCGCCTGAGCCAAGCCGCCGACAAGCTCGCACGCGCCAACCTCTACATCGATGACTCCGGCGGCATGGGGATTGGCGAGATGCGGACCAAAGCACGGCGTCTCAAGGCGCGCTCCAAGCTGGACCTGGTCGTCGTCGACTACATCCAGCTAATGGAGGGCTCGCGGGGGCGACGCGACGAGAACCGCGTGCAGGAGCTGTCGGCCATCTCTCGCGCCCTGAAAGGACTTGCACGAGACCTCGACGTGCCCGTGCTTTGCGTCTCGCAGCTCAACCGCGCGCCGGAAGCCCGGCCCGACAAGCGCCCGCTACTTTCGGACCTGCGGGAGTCCGGCGCGATCGAGCAGGATGCCGACCTCGTCATGATGATCTACCGCGACGATTACTACGATCCCGACTCGGAGAACGCCGGGATCGCCGAGGTCAACATCGTCAAGAACCGAAACGGGCCCGTGGACCGCGTGAAGCTCTCGTTCCTGGGCAGCTACGCCAAGTTCAGCAACCTCACGAGGGGCTAGTGCTCTGGCTCAGAAATGCGTGGGTGGCCGGTAAGCGGTCGCGGCCCACCACGTTGGGACGGCCTCGTAGTCGTTGCCTCGCTCGGGATTCGCGGGCGAGACACGCGACCAACGCCTAACTCGGGACACGACGTGACCCCTCTCACCGCCGTCCGCCCGGCGGAGACCGGCGACTGATGCCTGCCACGGTGGTCATCGGGGCCCAGTGGGGCGACGAGGGCAAGGGCAAGGTCGTCGACCTGCTGGCCGAGCGGAGCGATGTGGTCGTGCGGTTCCAGGGCGGCAACAACGCCGGCCACACCATCGTCGCCGACGGGGAGACCTACAAGCTGCACGTCATCCCGTCGGGCATCCTCTACCCGGACACGCTCTGCGTGATCGGCAACGGCACGGTTGTGGATCCCGGCGGGCTCTGCCGCGAGATCCGGGGCCTCGAGGAGCGAGGGGTGGACCTGACGGGGCTTCGCCTGAGCGGCAACGCCCACCTGATCATGCCGTACCACATCATGCTCGACGGGGCCGCCGAGATGAGGCTCGGGCGCTTCTCGATCGGGACCACCCGGCGAGGTATTGGACCCTGCTACCAGGACAAGGCCGCGCGCATCGGCATCCGTGCGCAGGACCTGCTGGACCCCAAGATCCTGGTTCGCAAGATCGAGATCGCGCTGGACGCGAAGAACGAGGTGCTGGAGCGCCTCTACCAGCTACCCAGGCTCGACCCGGCAAAGATCGCGAGCGAGCAGCTCGAGTACGCCGACCGCCTCCGGCCCTTCATCGGCGACTCGAGCCTCCTCATCGATCGGGCGCTTCGGGCGGGCGAGAACGTCCTATTCGAGGGCGCCCAGGGCACCATGCTCGACATCGACCACGGCACCTACCCGTTCGTCACGTCCTCGAACCCGATCGCCGGGGCGGCGTGCACCGGCGCCGGGGTGGGACCCACGCGCATCGACCGCGTCCTCGGGGTGGCGAAGGCCTACGTGACGCGCGTCGGCGAGGGGCCCTTCCCAACCGAGCTCGACGACGCCGACGGTCGCCGCATGATCGAGCGCGGGCGCGAGTTCGGCACCACGACCGGCCGCCAGCGGCGGTGCGGCTGGCTCGATCTCCTGGCTCTCCGCTACGCGGTTCGCCTGTCGGGCATCACGGAGCTGGCGCTGACCAAACTCGATGTGCTGTCGGGCTTTCCGGTCGTGCGGGTGAGCGACGAGTACGAGACCCGGGACGGAGAGCGCCTCTCGGAGCTCCCGTACCACCAGACGGTGTTCCATGGCTGCCGCCCCGTCTACCGGGAGATAGCCGGCTGGGACGAGGACATCGAGGGCTGCCGCGAGATCGCCGACCTACCCCGGAATGCGCTCGCCTACGTGGAGGCGATCACCGAGGCCGTCGAGGTGCCGGTCACGCTGATCGGAACAGGCCAAGGTCGCGCCGACGTCATCGACCAGGTGGGGCGCTGAGCGCCGCCCGCCCAGGCGCGGTAGCGCCTACGAGGCCGTCGCCAGCACGATGAGCACGCCAATCCAGATGACGCCCATCACGACCGCAGCGAGCCACCCCGACAGGATGATGCCCGCCGCGATCGTTCCGAGCACCGCGGTTCCGAGCACGATGCGCGCGATCCAGCGGATCTCGACGTGCGCACGCTGGGCGAAATCGGCGACCGGATCCTCGCGCGGGACGTGGGCGGGGGCGTCGCCCCCCTGCTCCATGTACGCGTCGAGGGCCCGCACGACATCGACGGCGGCCTCGCTGGGATCCTCGGGACCCGAAAGCTCGGCGAGGGCGTCGGCGAGCACCTCACGACGGGCCTCGCGATCCTCATGGGTGAGGCGAGGATGCAGCGACATGGCGGCATGGTAGCGCGACATCGCCGCTCGGCCGCACGTTATGCGAGAGTGCCCGGGTGAGTCGCGCAGTGCTTGTCGTGGGCGGCGGTGGTCGCGAACACGCGCTAGTACGCGCGCTGGCCGCATCGCCC
>JAUVQP010000126.1 GCA_030598075.1 Miltoncostaeaceae bacterium
AGCCCTCGCGGGCGGACCGCGCCGACCCGGACACCGCCCGATGGGCGCGGTTCAACTCGGCCAGCCGCCGGGGGGCCGCGTCGGACGGGTCGGCGAGGGTCAATTCGCGCAGCGCGCCGAAGGCCGCGTCGATGACCTCGGCGCAGGCCGAGGGGTCCACCTGAAGCGTCCGATGGTGATCGGTGCTCACGCCTTCGCCTCCAGCCATGTGCTGCCGCTCCCGGTGTCGACCACCAGCGGCGGATCGAGAGCGAACGCGCCGACCATCGCCTCGCCGACGAGGGCGCGCGCGATCGCAAGCTCCTTCTCCGGCGCCTCGATCAGCAGCTCGTCGTGAATCTGAAGCACCAGGCGGGCCCGAAGCCCCTCCGAGGCGAGCGCCGCGTGGGTCCGGATCATCGCGCCCTTGATGATGTCCGCCGCGGTTCCCTGGAGCACGGTGTTGACCGCGAGCCGCTCGCCGAGCTGCCGCTGCTGCGCCGTGCGCCCGGACAGCTCGGGGATGGGCCGCCGGCGCCCGGAGAGCGTCGTCACGTACCCCATCTCGGCGGCGTCGGCGATCGTCGTGTCGATGAACCGGCGCACCAGCGGGTAGCGGTCGAGGTAGGTCTCGATGTAGGCTCGCGCGTCCTCGATGGGGATCGAGAGTTGCTCGCTCAGCCCGAAGTCGCTGATGCCGTAGACGATGCCGAAGTTGACCGCCTTGGCCCGATCGCGCGTCGCACGGTCGACGTCGGCAGGCTGCATGCCGAAGACCTCGGCGGCGGTCGCTCGATGAATGTCCTCGCCGCGGCGAAACGCGTCGGCGAGAGCGGGCTCACCGGAGCAATGCGCCAGGATGCGCAGCTCGACTTGGCTGTAGTCGCAGCTGACGAGCGCCCACCCGGGATCGGCCACGAAGGCGTCGCGGATCTCGCGCCCGACCTCCGTCCTCACCGGGATGTTCTGCAGGTTGGGGTGCGTGGAGGAGAGCCGGCCCGTCTCCGCCACGGTCTGGTTGAAGGTCGTGTGCAAGCGCCCGTCCGGGCCGAGCAGGTCGGGGAGTGCCGAGAGGTAGGTGTTGTCGAGCTTCGTGAGCTCGCGGTACTTGGCGACGAGACGCACGATCGGATGCTTGTCCTCGAGCTGCTTGAGCACCCTCCGATCGGTCGAGAAGCCGGTCTTGCCCTTCCGCCGGGTGGGCAGCCCCAGCCGCTCGAACAGCACGTTCCCGAGTTGCTTGGGCGACTCGATGACGAACTCGCCCCCCGCGTGCTCCCAGATCTCGTCCCGCAACTCGTCCACCTGGTCGCGCACGCGCGCCGCGATCTCGCCGAGCCGCGCGACGTCCAGGCCGATGCCGACGCGCTCCATCGCGGCGAGCACGTCCACCAGCGGCATCTCGATGTCGCGGAACAGCTCTCCGAGACCCTCGCGCTCGATGCCGTCCGCTTGGCGGGCTGCGAGCGCGAGCACCGTCGCGGCCGCGATCGCCAACTCGTCCTCCGTGCCTCCGATGGCGATTCCGGCGTCCTCCGCGAGATCGGCGAGGGCGTAGCCGCGCCGGCGGGGCTCCAGCAGGTAGGCGGCCACCATCGTGTCGTGCGACGGGCGCACGCCCGCGTCGCGAAGCTCATCGGGCAGCGCCTTGGCGTCGTGGCTCGCGATGCGCTCGCCGCCGGCCAGCCCGGCGCCAAGAGCGGCCAGCGCACCGTCCTCCACCGCGCCGACCACGACCTCGCCCCCCGGAAAAGCGCTTGCCCAGCGCGCTTCGTCGACGGCCAGCCCAAGCCCCTCGGGCGGCTCGGCGCCCACGACCCGAAGCGCCACCTGCTCGGGGGCCTCCTCGGTGACCCGGATCTCGTGGGTGGGCGGAGGGCCCTCGGCGACGGGCGGGGAGGCCTCGCCCAGCGCGCCCAGCCGCGCCGCGAGCGTGGTGAACTGGTACTCCTCGAAGGTCTCCCGCAGCGCCGCGAGGCGCTCGGCGTCGAACTCGAGCGGGGGCACGTCGACGAGATCGAATCCCGGGAGCGGAAGGTCCCGCTTGATGATCGCCAGATCGCGGCTGAGCCTGGCGTCCTCGGCGTGCTCGGCGAGCGCCTCGCGGCGCTTTGGGGTCTCCTCGTCCGCGTGGGCGAGAACGCCGTCGAGGTCGCCGTACTTGTGCAGCAGGGTGGCCGCACCCTTCTCGCCGATGCCGGGAACCCCCGGCAGGTTGTCGCTGCTGTCGCCGACCATCCCTCGAAAGTCGACCATCAGCTCCGGCGCCACGCCGTAGCGCTCGACGACGGCTTCAGGCGTGTACTCGGTGGTGTCCGTCACGCCCCGGCCGGTGGCCAGCACGCTCACCCCGGGCCGTACGAGCTGCAGGGCGTCGCGGTCGCCCGTGAGGATGACCACCTCCTCCCCCTCCGCCGCGGCCCGCTCCGCGAGCGTCCCGATCACATCGTCGGCCTCGAAGCCCGGCGCGTCGACGTTCGCGAAGCCGAACGCCCCCATCAGGATGCGAAAGTGGGGTGACTGCTCGCGAAACAGATCCGGCGTCTCGCGCCGCCCCGCCTTGTACTCGGGGAAGACGTCGTGCCGGAAAACCTTTCCGGGCGCGTCCCAGGCCACCACGCCGCGGACCGGGCGCTCGTCGGCAAGAACCCGCATCGTCATCGCGGCAAGCCCATAGAGGGCGTTGGTGGGGAAGCCCCGGTCCGTCGCGATCGAGTCCGGGAGCGCGAAGAAGGCCCGATAGGCGAGGCTGTACCCGTCGATCAGGAGCAGCCGCCCGCGGCCCCGGGGCGCCTCGTCTGTCACACGCCCAGTTTACCGGCGCCGGGGCGAGCCGCCCCGCGCCCGGGCCGCCCGCCGGGCTATCCTTCCAGCCGGCCCCGACACATCGTCGACCAGGGATGAATGTGGCAGTCGCACCCAGCGCCCAGTACAGCGTGACCTTGCGCGTGGAGATGGAGTCCGGCACGCCGGATCTGTTCGCCACGCTCGCGAACGCCATCGGAGACATCGGCGGAGACATCGGCGCTGTCGACGTGGTGGCCAACCTCTACCACTCCACCATCCGCGAGGTGGTGGTCAACGCCACCGGCCAGGAGCACGCCGACCGGATCATCACGGCCGCCCAGGAGGTCGACGGCGTCACGGTCCTGGACTCGGTGGACCGCACGTTCACGATGCACCGCGGGGGCAAGATCCGGATGGTGGCGCGCATCCCCTTGAAGACGCGCGACGACCTCTCCACGGCCTATATGCCGGGCGTGGCCCGCGTCTGCCGAGCCATCGCCGACGACCGCTCGAAGGCCTTCGACCTCACGCTCAAGAGCAACATGGTCGCCGTGGTCACCAACGGGACCGCCGTGCTCGGCCTGGGCGACATCGGTGCCGCTGCTGGGATGCCGGTCATGGAGGGAAAGGCGATGCTCTTCAAGGAGTTCGGCGGCGTCGACTCCTATCCCATCTGCATCGACAGCCGCGACGCCGAGGAGATCATCGAGACGACCGCCGCGCTCGCGCCGGCCTTCGGCGGCATCAACCTGGAAGACATCGCCGCGCCCGTGTGCTTCGAGGTCGAGGACCGGCTGAAGCGGATGCTGGACATCCCGGTCTTCCACGACGACCAGCACGGCACGGCGATCGTCGTGCTCGCGGCGCTCATCAACGCGTGCAAGCTCACGGGCCACGCCATCGAGGACCTGAAGGTCGTCGTCAACGGCATCGGAGCCTCCGGGGTCGCCTGCTCCAAGATCCTGATAAACGCCGGGATCACGAACATCATCGGCTGCGACACGCGGGGCGCGATTTACCAGGGGCGCACCGAGAACATGAACTTCATGAAGGAGTGGTACGCCGAGAACACCAACCCCGAGGGCGTTCGCGGCGACCTCACCGAGGCCATCGAGGGGGCGAGCCTCTTCCTCGGCCTTTCCGGCCCCGGCACCTTCTCGGTGGACCAACTCACGCGGATGGCTCCCAACCCGATCGTCTTCGCGATGGCGAACCCGGTGCCCGAGATCATGCCCGAGGAGGCCGCGCCGCACGTCACCGTGATGGCCACCGGGCGCTCGGACTACCCGAACCAGATCAACAACGTCCTCGCGTTCCCCGGCATCTTCCGCGGAGCGCTCGACTGCCGCGCCACCGACATCAGCGAGGGCATGAAGGTCGCCGCCGCGAAAGCCATCGCCGGAACCATCAGCGAGGACGAACTCAACGCGGACTACATCATCCCGAGCGTCTTCAACCGCAGCGTGGCGCCCGCCGTGGCCGCTCGGGTGGTCGAGGTGGCCCGGGCGGAGGGCCTCGCGCGCCGGTCCCCGGGCACGGCCTCGGGCACGTAGCCCGCGCCCCCGACCGCCCCTAAGATGGCGGTGAGGGGACGTGGCGGAATCGGTAGACGCGACGGTCTCAAACACCGTTGGCCAGCATTGGCTGTGGGGGTTCGAGTCCCCCCGTCCCTATGGGGTATTCGGCTTTCTATGCGGTTCTTGCCGTGCTGAGGCCACCTGAGCCACTTCCGCTCGCGTGCGCTCAAGACCGACTGAGACCGCTCCCTTCGGTGCAGCTGTGCCACTGATCGTGCCACTGCCAGGGCAAGGTGCTGGATACGATCCATGTATGGCACGCATTCCCCGCGACTACGCCGAGATGGTGGCCGCGCTTGCGGATCACGTTCGGCTCCTGCATGAGTATGCGGACAAGGCGTTTCGCCGAGGCGAGCGGGCCGCGCTCGGGGAGGTAGCCGGGAAGCTCCGGCTGCTCGTCTACGAACGAGGGAAAAACACCCCTCTCC
>JAUVQP010000136.1 GCA_030598075.1 Miltoncostaeaceae bacterium
GCGGGGCTCGCGTGCGCGGTTCGGCTCGGCCAGTTGCTGGCCGAGGACGAGGCCCTCACCGAGAGCCTCGGCGAGGTGCCGCTCGCGGTGGCGGAGAAGGGCAAGGCCTACGGCTCGCACCTGTTGTCGGGCGCCTGCGTCCGCCCGCAGCCGCTGCTGGACCTCTTCCCGGACACGGAGCCTTCCGAGATCCCCCACTTCGGCGAGGTCACCGGCGAGGCCGTCTACCTCATGACCCCGACGCGGAGGGTCCGCCTCCCCACCCCGCCACAGATGAAGAACCACGGCAACTGGATCGTCTCGGTCAGCCAGCTCGGTCGGTGGATGAGCGAGCGGGCGGAGGAGCACGGCGCCTTCCTGCTGCCCGAGACGGACTGTCAGAAGCTGTTGGTCGATCGCGGGCGGGTCGTCGGCGTGGTCACCGGCGACAAAGGCCGCGGCCGCGACGGCGAGGAGCTCTCCACGTTCGAGCCCGGCGTCGAGGTGCACGCAAAGGTCACCGTCATCGCCGAGGGCACCCAGGGCCACCTCGCGGGCGTGGCACGCGCGCACTTCGACCTCGACCGCGACTCCACTCAGATCTGGGAGCTCGGCGTCAAGGAGGTCTGGCAGGTCGAGAAGCCGCTCACGAAGGTCATCCACACCTTGGGCTTCCCGCTTCGCTTCGCGAGCAAATACCGCGAGTACGGTGGCTCGTGGCTCTACCCGATGGGCGAGGACAAGGTCTCGGTGGGCTTTGTCACCGGCTTGGACTGCGCCGACGCCACCACCTCGACGCACGATCTGCTCCAGGAGTTCAAGGCGCACCCCTTCATCAGGAGCATTCTCGGCGGCGGCACGCGCCTCGCCTGGGGGGCCAAGACGATTCCCGGCGGCGGCACCTGGGGCCTGCCCAGCCGCTTTCACGTTCCGGGCGCCGTCCTCGTGGGCGACAGCGCCGGCTTCGTCGACATGGCCGGCCTGAAGGGCGTCAACTACGCCGTGCGCAGCGGCATGCTGGCCGCCGACGCCGTCGCCGAGGCGCTCGCTGCGGGCAGGGCCGAAGAGCCGGCCGGTCTCTGGGGCTACGACAAGCGCATCAAGGACTCCGAGATCTGGAAGGACCTCTGGAAGGTGCGCAACATCCGCCCCGCGTTCCAGCGCGGCTTCATGTACGGCGGGATGGTCCACGCCATGTCCACGGCCACGCGCGGCGCCCTGCCCAAGCGTGTGACCTTCAAGGCCGACGCGGACGAGCCGGTGTTCGTGGGCAGCCGCAAGTACGTGAAGCCCGACGGCGAATACATCTTCGACAAGCTGTCGAGCGTCTTCGCGAGCGGCAACCAGACTCGCGACGACCAGCCGAGCCACATCCGCATCCAGCAGCAGGTGCCCCGCGAGCTCGCCGTCGCCTGGGAGAGCATGTGCCCGGCGAAGGTCTACGAGATCGGTGACGACGAGCCCCGGAACGGCACCGTGACGGTCCTGCTCAACCCGTCGAACTGCGTTCAGTGCGGCGCGATAACGGCCAAGGGCGGGCGGCTCACGCCGCCCGAGGGCGGCTCGGGCCCCGAGTACACCCTCACCTGAGCGGAGGCGCCGGCTCGGTCTGATCGTGAGCACCCGTCCCACCCATCCCGTCGCGCGGGCCCTGCTGGCCTGGATGCAGCAAAACGCGCCACGCGCCCGGGAGCTGCTCGACGAGGAGGCACAGGGCGCCGAGGATCTCAGCCCGGCGGGGGACGCCGCCGTGAGGGCGAACCTGCGCTTCGTGGCCGAGGCGCTCTCCGCGGCCTCGCCCGCGCACGAGCCGATGCGCGAGTTCGGGGCACGCTCGTCCCAGCTCTTGGCGGAGCGGTCCCAGCTGTTCGAGACCGAGTTGGCCCGCGAGGCCGAGGCCGCCGCGCTCGAGCTCGGCGCGCAGTTCGGCGAGGGTGCCGGCGACGATCCGTCGTCCGCCGCGATGGTGGAGCGCCGCGTTCGCGTCGGCGCGTGGCGCCGCGTGTTTCTGGACGCCCTCGACAGCGTGCGGCCGGCGGCGCCGCCCATCGCGGATCCGGCGGAGCAATGGATCGTCGACCGGCAGGCCCAGCTCGGCGAGCTGATCATGAACATGGACCGCCGGGCGAAGGAGGCCGAGATCGCACGGTCCGGGCCCGACGCGGTCGACGACGCCGACGTGGCCAACCGCATCGGCCAGGCGGCCATGCTGCAGGCCTACATGCGCTTCCTCGTCGAAGCCGTGGCCGAGACCCTCGCGGCCACCGCGGGGGCGGGGGACGGTGCGCGCGAGCCCCCTGCGGTCTAGCGCCCCGAGTCAGGGACACATGACGAACCCCTGACACGGCACTAGCCTTGGTCGCGCCGAACGACCGCTATCGCCACGTCGTCCGTCAGCTTGCCCTGGCACCAGACGCGGGCCGACGAGAAGACCGAGCGCGCCAGGGTCGCGGGCGGTTCCTCGAATGCCTCGGAGAGGGCTTCCTCGACGCCCTCCTCGCCGAAGAACTGCTGCTCCCGCCGTGCTTCGATGAGGCCGTCCGTGTAGACGAACAGCTGCTCGCCGGGAGCGAACGGCTCCCGGTGCTCCGAGTACCGGGTGCCTGCGAACGCGCCGCACGGTGGGTCGTGGTGGTCGAGGGGGCGAACGCGGCCCTCAATGTCCACCACCATCGGCGGCGGGTGGCCCGCGCAGCACCACAGGAGCTCGTCGCCCATCGGGTCGATGATCGCGAGGAGGACCGTGACCAACGAGCTGTCGGGGAGACGGGCGAACAGCAGGCGGTTGAGCTCGTCGAGAAGGGGCCCCGGACGCTGCTCGTACTGGCTGATGGCATCGCTCATGTGACGCACCATCGCCGTGACCCCGGCGGCCTCGACGCCCTTGCCGCTGACGTCGCCAACCAGAACCGCGAGCCGCCCGTCGGGGAACGTCCACATGCTGTAGAGGTCGCCTCCCACCTGGCTTCCGGCCGACGCCTGGTAGAGCGCCGCCAGCTCCAGCCCGGGAACCACGGGCAGCTGCTCGCTGAGCAGCGCCTGTTGCAGCGTCTCGGCGATGTGGCGCTCCTGCTCGAACTGCAGTGCGTTTTGCAGCGCCGCCGACGCGTGGCGGGCCAGCTCGCTCAACACCCGGAGCTCGCGCTCGCCGAAGGCCCGCGGGCGCGAGCTGTTGACCGAGAGCAGCCCATAGGGCCGCTCGCCCAAGATGAGCGGCAGGTGGATGAACGAGCGGATCCTCTCGGGGACGACGATGCGCGAGGCGATGCGCGTCTCGGACGCCGTGTCGTTGCAGATGAACGGACGTCGGTTCGCGAGCGCGCGCCCGACGACGCCCTCGCCAACCTGGAACACCATGCGCTTGACCGTCTCCTCGGCGAAGTTGCGCGTCGTCGCGGGCAGGATGTTGCCCTGCGCGTCCACGACCAGCACCGCCGCCTTGTCGCAGCCGACGAGCGCCTCGGCCTGCTCGAGCAGGTGCTCGTGGATGTCCTCGCGCGACATCGCCGACGCCATGAGATGGCCGGCCCGCGAAAGGCTCATTTCCTCCTGCGCCCGCCGCTCCTCCCGCTGCATCAGGTCGACGTGCTCCGCCGCGATGCTTCGCGCGGCGCGAAGAGCCTCCTGCGACTCCGTGACGTCCGTGAACACGTCGACGCGTCCCACGATCGCGCCGCTGCTGTCGGTGGCCGGCTCGCTGAAGTGCCTGATGACCTGGCCGGTCAGAGCATCTTCGAGGCCCTCGCTGACGGCCTCGGGGTCGTCGTACAGCGGCAGGACCCGCGCCTCGAACTCCTCGGGGTTGGCGAAGCGCCACTTGATTCGCTCGACCAGGAGCCTCCGCATCGGCCGGCCGATCAGCTCGTCTCGCCGCGCGCCGAGAAGTTCCGCCGCGGTGTCGGTGACCACCGTGACGCGCTCTCGTGTGTCGGTGATCACGAGACCGAGTTGGCTCGATCCGACCACGGCTTCCAAAACGCGTCGCGTGCGACGGTTGCGCGCGGCGAGTTGGTGATTGCGGACCGCGAGCGAGAGTTGCGGGACGAGCGCCTCGAGTTCTTCGGCGATCGCTTCCGGCACGGTGCCGCCGCCGCCGGCGTTGATCATCGTCACGGCGCCCAGGTTGGGGTGATAGGCCGTGCCGAGTGGGACGGCGAGACCGTTGGCGTCCGGCATCAGGCCGTGCAGCAGGTCCGTCGAGCGACCGTCCTCTGAGGTGTGCCCGAGGCCGTGCACCTCTCGCGCTCCGGCCCACAGGCGCGTCCAGCGCACCGCCTTCCC
>JAUVQP010000132.1 GCA_030598075.1 Miltoncostaeaceae bacterium
ACGGCCGCGTCGAGGCGGCTCGGCTCGAGGTCGGTCTTGAGCATCGAGTTGGAGACGTCGATCGCGAGGACGATCGCGCTCTGCTCCTGGTCCTCGGTCGCGTCGGCCGAGGGCCGCGAGAGGCTCATGATCCCCGCGCCGACGGCGAGGAGTAGAGCCACGGCGGATGCCGTGCGGAGGGCACGCGAACGTGCAGAGAAGTTGAGCGGCAGGACCTCGGGGTCGGCGTAGCGGGCGGCCGCCCCGCGACGCGAGCGCGCCCAGTAGACGAGGCCGGCGGCGAGGATCGGGAGCACCAGCAGTGCCCAGAGCCAGGCGGGAGACTGAAAGGTCATCCGAGCCTCGGCGACCAGCGCCAGGCGGCCAGGCCGCCCAGAATGAGGAGGGCGGCGGCGAGACCGGCCGGCCACGCCGTGACCTCCGAGCGCGCCCGCTCGGTGCCGATGAACGATCCCAGCCGCTCGTAGACGGAGGCGACCGACTCGGCGTCACGGCTCTCGAAGGCTTCGCCGCCCGTGTCGTCCGCCAGCCTCTCGAGGCCGTCGAGGTCGGGAGGAACACGCTGCCCGTTGGGGAGGATTCCGGCATCGGTCCCAAGCGCGACGGTGTAGACCGGCACCCCGAGGCGCCCGGCCTGGGCCGCCGCGGTGCTGACGAGCGTCCCGACGGTGCTCGCGCCGTCCGAGAGCAGGAGGATGCGCGCCGCCTCGACTTGGCCGTCGGGGCCCGGCGGCTGAAGCGTCTCGATGGCGTCGAGAGAGCTGACCACCGCGTCGCCGATCGCGGTGGCGCCATCCGGCACCAGGCTGTCGACCGCACGGTTCAGCGCGAGGCGATCCGTCGTGGGAGGCAGCAAGATCGTCGCCTGCCCGGCGAAGCTGACCAGGCCGACCTGGTATTGCCGCGGCACGGAGTCGGCGAACTGCTTCGCCGCCTCCTGCGCGGCACGCAGCCGGAACGGGTCCACGTCGGTCGCGGCCATCGATCCCGAGACGTCGATCGCGAGCATGATCGTGGCGCGCTCGCGCGGCTCGTCGCGCCAGACCTCCGGGCGCGCGAGCGCGAAGACCAGCAGGAGCGCGGCCAGCACCACGGCCGCGAGCGGCAGATGGCGTCGAAACCGCGCTCGTGGCGCCGCCCGCGACACCAGGTCGAGATCCGGAAAAGGCACGCCCTCCGGCGGACGACGCCGGCGGAAGAGCATCCAGCCGACGAGCAGCAGGGGGACGGCGAGGAGCCCGAGCAGAAAGAGCGGCTGCTGAAAGCTCATGACGCCCGGCGCCGGACGGGTCGGTCCAGCGCGCGGGCGAGCGGCAGCACCCAGTCGGAGCCCGTCTCGGCGATGACATGGCGCGCCCCGACCCGGGCCAGCATGGAGGCACGACCGCGATCGGCCGCCTCGACGACCTCGGCGAAGCGGCGCTGAAAGCGCGGGTCCGCGGTATCGACAAGGCGGCGCTCGCCGGTCTCCATATCCCGCAGGTTGATCGGACCGAGAGTGGGGAGATCGCGCTCACGGGGGTCCCGCAGCTCCACCGCGACGACCTCGTGACGCCGCGCGAGCGTCCCCAGCGCCAGCTCGAGCCCCGGCTGATCGGGAAAGTCCGAGAGAACGACCACGGCTCCTCGGTGCCGCGCGAGGCGGCCGAGGGCAGAGACCGCCTTGCCCAAGTCGGTGCGTCCGCTGGCCTCCCGATGGCCCGCGTCTTGGACCGCGGCGATCGCCGCGATGAGCCCGCGCCGGTCTCCGCGCGGCGGCCGCACGACGTCGAGCGCGCCGGTCGTGGTGGCCGCCGTCCCGAGGCGGTCGCCGCGACGGCGCAGGACGGCCCCCAGACCCGCCAGGACATCCTCGGCCAACTCCAGCTTGGTCTGGGTCCGGCTTCCGAAGCTCATGGAGGGCGACGCGTCCACGAGCGCCCATGCCGTCAGGACGGGCTCGATCTCCGGCACCCGAACGATCGGCTCGCCGAGGCGAGCGGACAGCGCCCAGTCGACCCAGCGCACGTCGTCGCCGGGCTCGTACCCCCGGGTGAGCGAAGGCTCTCCGCCGGGACCGGGCCGGCGCCCGCGGCGCTCTCCTTGGAGGAGACCGTCGAGCCGCCGCGCGACGCGGAACTCGACACGCCGAAAGATCGCGTCAGGAGACCGCGCGACCACTGCCCAACTCCACCTCGGGCTGCGGGATGGCCTCGAGGATCGCGTCGAGGACTCGGTCGGGGTCGACCTCGGCGGCGAGCGCCTCGTAGCTGAGGATGACGCGATGGCGCAGAACGTCGTGGAAGAGGCTATGGACGTCCTCCGGCAGCACGTAGGTGCGGCCCCGCATGACCGCCAGCGCCCGACCCCCCCGGATCAGGCCGAGCGAAGCGCGAGGAGACCCACCCAGGTCGAGGTAGGGCGCGAGGTGATCGAGGCCCTCAGCCGCCGGGTCTCGCGTGGCGCCGACCAAGCGCACCGCGTACGAGCGAACCCGATGGTCGACGAACACGGTGTCCGCCGCCTCCTGAAGCTCGATGATCTGCCTCGCGTCCAGTAGCTGGCGGGGTGCGGGGGCGTCGGAGGCCATGCGGCGCACGATCTCCTCCTCGTCGGCGGAGCTCGGGTACCCCACGATCAGCTTCATCGCGAAGCGGTCCACCTGCGCCTCGGGCAGGGCATAGACACCCTCGCTCTCGATCGGGTTCTGGGTCGCCAGAACGATGAAAGGCCGCGGTACGGGGTGCGTCTCGCCGGCGATGGTCGCGTGCCCCTCCGCCATGACCTCGAGGAGCGCCGACTGGACCTTGGCGGGTGCGCGGTTGATCTCGTCGGCGAGGACGAAGTTCGCGAACACCGGACCAAGGCGGGTGGTGAACTCCCCGCCCCGAGCGAGAACCTGCCCTCCGACGACGTCGGAGGGAACCAGGTCGGGGGTGAACTGGATGCGGTGGAACTTGCCCCCCGCGACCCGGGCGACCGTCTCGAGCGTGAGCGTCTTGGCGAGACCTGGCACACCCTCGAGGAGGACGTGTCCGCGCGACAGCAGAGCAACGAGGACCCGGTCGAGCAGGCGGTCCTGACCCACCACGATGCGACGGAGCTCGTAGAGCACCGCCTCGAGCCGCTCACGAGGGCTGGCGCCGGGTGCCGGGACGAGGGTGGGGTCCATGGTGCTCTCCGTGTCTGTCATCGGTGGCGGTTGAGGGAGCGTCCCGACTAGGGGCTTGTGGCGTCGAGGAGGGCCTGGACGCGGCTGGCCGGCACAGCGAAGCCGATGCCGACGTTGCCACGAATCGGCGCCGCGATCGAGGTGGGGATGCCCACGAGCCGTCCACGACGGTCGAAGAGCCCGCCCCCCGAGTTGCCGGGGTTTATCGGGGCGTCGGTCTGAATCATGGGAACGCCGCTCGCGTTCGCCCGGCCGACGGCGCTCACAACGCCCGCCGTCACGCTGTTCTGAAGGCCGAACGGGCTGCCGATGGCGAAGACCGGATCGCCGAGGCGCAGGCCTCCATCGGGCTCGCGCGCCAGGCGCGCACCGGGGCCCACGGTCTGGCTCGGGCGGAGGATCGCGAGGTCCTGGCGCGCGTCGGCCTGGACCACGGCGGCCGAGATCCGCCGTCCGTCGGTGGCGACAACCGTCACGCGGTCGGCGGTTCCCACGACGTGGGCGTTCGTCACGATGAGCGTCCCGGGGTTGAGAATGACCCCGCTGCCCTGGCTTCGCCCGGCGTGCACCTGCACGACCGAGGGACGGGCGACGCGAACCGCTTCCTGCAGCGGAAGAACAGTGTCGTCGGGGACGATCGGCGGCTGCTCCGTTTGGGCGTCGCCGACTCCGACCGCCTGATCGAGGGACGGGGAATCCCCGTCGAGCACGGTCGCGGTCAGACCGCCGAGCGCGCCGGCCGTCAGAAGTCCGACGGCCACGGCCGCGGCGAGCCCCACCCGCCGCAGCTGCGGCCTTCGCAAACGAGCGGACGGCGTCGGAGCCGTCGCGCCGCTCGGAGCGCGCGAGCTCTCGGGCTCGGGGCCAAGAGGAGGCAGCTCGGCTCCGGGGGGCGCCGGACGCGGACCCAGCGCGGGCAGCCCGTCGGACGGCGGGCGGGCCCCGATCTGCGGCAGGGCGTCACCCGGACCGGGACGCTCGCTTATCGGGGGAAGCGGCTCCGACTCCGAATTACTTGTATCGCGGCTCCACGGAATTGTGGTTGTCCGCCGGAGGGGATCACGTTAGAGCACCTTAAGAAAGCTAAGTGCGGGATAAACGCCGTGCTGCCGGCCGCCGCCGCTCACCGTGGATCTCGGCGAGTCTGTCGGCGAGCTCGTCCGCGAGAAGAGCGCGGTCGGCCGCCCGCTGGCGCCGCGCGCGCGCGCGGTCGAGGCGCCGCCGACCCTCGTCGCCGAGAGCGTTGTGCTCGTCCATGCTCTCAAGCTTCGAGACGCGGCGGTCGAGCTCGCGCACGCGCTCCCACGCGCGATCCGCCTCGCGATCGATCGGCGGAGCGACGGCCTCCAACACGCCCGCTCCAACGGCGCCGGTGCGGGCGTCGCCTGGCCGCCGGCCGACGCTCCGGATCCGTTTCCGCTGGCGGAGGGCGATG
>JAUVQP010000075.1 GCA_030598075.1 Miltoncostaeaceae bacterium
AAGCCGGGTCAGAAACCCCCGTAGCGAGCCGGGCTCGCGGCGACGGCGGGTCAGCGCCGCCCCCTGGGGAGCGCCTTCCCGATGCATGAGGTCGGGCGAATCTGCATGGAGCGCGCCACGATAGCGGCAGCCTCCCCCACGTCGACCGCCGATCGAGAGGCTGTCTCAGGGAGATCCGGACCGTCCGCCGTGCCGCGGGCGCCCTGTCCGTGCCCCCGGGGTTTTCTCAAGGCGACGCACGCCGGCGCCCCCGACGGGGCACTAGCCGCGAAGCGCCCCGCAGGCCTCGAGGAGGCTCTGGGCGACATCGGCTATGCGGACCACGCCGCGAACTCGCCCATCGGAATCCGTCACGGGCAGCGCGTCCGGCGCCTGATGCAAGAAGATCTCAGCCGCGTGGGACTCGGAATCGGTGGCGCGGAGCGTCTCCGGATCGCGCACCATGACGCTGTCGACCCGAAGCTCGGCCGCGTCGGCCGCCCTCCGGAGCAGCGAGGCGAAGTCCTTCGTGAGGAACCCCGTGTGGTGCAGTTCCTTGAGGTAGGGCGGAAAGATGGCGCCGATCACGTCGCGCTCGGAGAGAAACCCGACCAAGCGCCCCTCGCTGTCGGCGACCGCGAGCCCGCCGCCGGCGGCGGCGATGCGCCCCGCGGCGTCGACGAGGCGATCGGACGCGCGCAACGGCGCGTCCCTGTGGATGAGGTCCTCCAGAGGGCGGGGAGAAAGGCCCCCGGGGGGGCCGGCTGGCGAATCGTCAGACAAGGGGCTACCCCAGTTGGAGGAGGATCAAGGGCCAGGCCGTGCCGAGCAACATCGACGCGATCGTGGCCGGCACACCAATCTTGAGGAAGCGTATGAACGACAGCTTACGCCCCGCCCGGGCGACCGATCCCGACGCCACGAGGTTGGCGCTCGCCGCGATCAGAGTGAGGTTCCCCCCGTAGCAGGCGCCGATCGAGAGCGCCCACCAGCGGGTGTCGTCTCCGTCGCCCGAGAGGCTCTCGACCACAGGAACCATGGCGGTGGTGAAGGGGATGTTGTCCACGAAGCCGCTTCCGATCGCGGAGAGCCACGCGATGCCGAGCACCTCGGCCGTCTTGTCGCCGTCGGTCGTGTCTCTCAGCCAGTCCGCGACGGTGTCCAGCACTCCGTTGACCTGGAGCGCGCCGACGAGGACGAAGAGGCCCACGAAGAAGAACAGGGTCGGCCACTCGATCGCCGCGAGCGGCTTCTCGATCTCGAGACGCCCGACGAGAAGGAAGAGCGCCGCCCCGGAGAGCGCGATCGTGGCGGGCTCCAGTCCGAGGGCCTGGTGCGCGAAGAAACCCACGATCGTCAGGCCGAGCACCACGAGGATCGTCACGACGTCGCGCGTGGACCCCAGGCCGGCCTTCGCGTCGAGGCTCTCGAGCTGAAGCACCCGCGACGGCTCGGGGTTGAGCTGTTTGCGGTACGCGAAGAACAGGCCGACGGTCACGAGCGCGTAGGCGACGACCGCGGGCGGCCCGACGTTGATCAGGAAGTCGTTGAAGCCAAGCCCGCTGGCGCCCGCGATGATGATGTTGGGCGGGTCTCCGATGAGCGTCGCCGCGCCCCCGATGTTGCTGGCGATGACCTCGGCGACGATGAGGGGGATCGGGTCGAGGTCCAACGCGTCGGCGATGACGAAGGTGATCGGTACGACGAGCAGCACCGTGGTGACGTTGTCGAGAAACGCCGACATGAAGGCCGTCGCTCCCGTCAACCCGAAGATCAGGGCCGCCGGGCGCCCGCGCGAGAGTTGGCCCACGCGGATCGCGGCGTAGGTGAACACGCCGGTTTGCTCGGCGCCCCAGACCAGGATCATCATGCCGGCGAGAAGCCCGAGAACCTGCCAGTCGACGGCCTCGATCGCCTCCTGCTCGTCGATGAGGCCCACGAGCACCGCGATGCCCGCGCCGATCAGGGCGACCTTGGTCCGGTGGATCCTCTCGCTGGCCACGATGGCCAGGACGAGGGCGAACAGGATGACTGCGACGGTCCCTTCCACCGGCTCCCCTCGGGCGCGAGCGCAGGCCGTACCCGCGAGCATCGGCGCGCAGGCATGCCCGGGTCGGGCGAGCACGCTATCGGACGGGGCCTGCCCCGGACCGCGGAGCGGGCCTCGCCGGGCCGCCTAGGCGGGCGGGCCCTCCGCGACGAGCCGATTGATCTGATCGAAGGTGTCCGGCCGCCCGATGACGATGAGGGTGTCAGCGGCGCGGAGCAGCTCTTCGGGGTGCGGTGTGGCGAGCGAGCCCGACTCGCGCAGGATGGCCACGATCGTGGCCCCCGTGGTCGAGCGGATGCGACAGGTGGCCACGGTGAGCCCCACAAGGGGACTGTCCTCGGGCAGCTCGATCCACTCCATGACCAGGTCCTTGACCGCGACCTCGAGATCCTTGACGAGTTGAGGGCGGTACATGACCCCGCCGAGGATCGCGCCGAGGCTGCGCGCCTCCTCGTCGGTGAGGACGATGTCGTGCGGCTCCCCGTCCTTCTCGCGGTAGTGGTAGAGCTCGCGCATGCCGTCCACATGAACGATCACGGAGACCCGCTCATCCCGCGACGTCTCGATAGAGAACTTGCTGCCCACACCGGGCAGGCGCGTCTCTGTGACCTCAAGCATTTCGGCCGCCTCCTTCAGCGCCACCCGTCCGGACGACGCGCCTCGGGAAGAGCGCGCGCCCGATCGGACGGGACTCCCTCATAAGTACCACCCCGACGACGGCCGTGGCCAGCACGAGCAGTCCCGCGAACGGGCCCACGCGTTCTCGGAACTCGGCATCGAGGGCGACGCCCGCCACCGCGAGTTGGGCGAGGATGATCGTGAACTCGCCGCGCGGGACCAGCGCCGCGCCGACGTTGACGCCCTGCGGCCGCGTGAACCCCGTGGCGCGCGCGGCCAGAAAGCCGCCCACGAGCTTGCCGAGGATCGCGATGGGCACCGCGATCGCCAGCCACAGACCGGCCTCGTCCAACCGCCCGAGATCCACCTGGAGGCCGAAGGCGAAGAAGAAGATCGCGGCCGCGAAATCACGAAGGCCCATGAGCTGCTGCTCGATCGCGTCGCGCACCGCCGAGCCGGACAGCAGCACGCCGGCCAGAAGAGCCCCCACGGCCTCCGAGAGGCCGGCGAGATTCGCCAGCGCCGCGCCGCCGACCGCGACGGCCAGCGCGCCGAGCAGCAACTGCTCGCGGTCGAGGCGCGGCGTGAGGCGGTCGAAGACGTGGTGCGCCCAGCGACTTGCGAGGAGGAACAGCAGCACGAACGCAAGCGCCAAACCGGCGGTGCCCGCGATGTCCAGCGTGCCCACCGCCTCTCCCGCGGCGAGCGCGGACACCAGACCCAGGAAGACCGCGATCGCCAGGTCCTCGAAGACGAGGATCCCCAAGACGAGGTCTGTCTCGTCGTCGGCCAGCCGTCGCAGATCGAAGAGGGCCCGCGTCACGATGCCCGAGCTGCTGATGTAGACCAGCCCGGCGATGAGCAGGGCCTCCGCTCCCGGCCCCATCAGCAGATAGCCGAGCGCCAGCCCAAGGCCGCCGTTGACCGCGAGGTCGATGAGGCCCCCCGTCGTGACCGTCCGTCGCGCTTGGGTCAGCCGCTCGTATGAGAACTCGAGGCCCAGGAAGAACAAGAGGAGGATGACGCCGAGCCGCGAGAGCAGCTCGGTGCCCTCCGAGGGCTCGACGATCGTCGGCAGCACGGGCGAGAACGGCCCGAGCAGGATGCCCGCGGCGATGAAGACCGGGATCGCCGAGAGCCCGATTCGCCCCGCGAGGACGCTCGCCAAGGCCAGCAGGGCGAGGACGATGGCCAGATCGGTGAGCTCGAGCAGCTCGGTGGCCCCGGGGTCGACGGTCGCCGGGAGCCACCCTAACTCGCAGCCGGCTACGTCCTCCCCGTTCGAGCAGCTGTCGTTGCTCGGCCCGCCCCGCAACAGGTCGAAGCCCGAGCCTCCATCCAAGCGGTCGCGGTTCGCGCCGCCAAACACGAGGTCGTCGTCGCCTTCGCCGAACAGACGGTCCCTGCCGTTCCGGCCGCTGAGGAAGTCGGGCCCTCCCCCGCCGGGTCGGGAGTCGCCCCGAGCGCATGCAGTGTCAGACGACGCGCGCGGCGCGGGCGACCCCTTCCGCGGCCGCTACCGCGCGGCCAGCGGCGCCACGATGGCCCGCGGCAGGCCCGGCCCGCGGTAGATCAGGCCGGTGTAGAGCTGCACGAGGTCCGCGCCGGCGTCGAGCTTGTCGACGGCGTCCCGTGGGCCGAAGATCCCGCCCACGCCGATGATCGCCAGCCGTCCCCGGGCCCGTTCCGCAGCTCGGCGGATCATCGCGGTGCTCAGCTCCCGGACCGGCCGTCCGCTGACCCCTCCCGGCTCTCCGGCGCGGGAGGAGGCGAGCCCCTCGCGGGCGATCGTCGTGTTCGAGATGACCAGACCGGCGAGACCGATGTCGAGGGCCAGATCGACGATCTCGTCAGCCTGCTCGTCGATCAGGTCCGGCGCGAGCTTCACGAGCATGGGCCGCCTTCCGCCGGGCGCCGCCCGCGCCTTGCCGGCGTCGAGGTCGAGCAGACGCCTCAGGATCGCGTCGAGCGCGTCGGTGTCCTGCAGCGAGCGGAGCCCGGGCGTGTTCGGCGAGCTGACGTTGACCGCCACGTAGTCGGCATGGGGCCAGAGCCGATCCAAGCTGGCGGAGTAGTCGGCCGGAGCCTCCGCGAGCGGCACGGCGCGCGACTTGCCGATGTTGACCCCGATCGGGATGCGGTGTGCGCGCCGGCGCGCCCGCGCCAGCCGACCGGCCACCACGGCGGCCCCGTCGTTGTTGAAGCCGAGGCGGTTGATGAGGGCGTCGTCCTCGGTGAGGCGGAAGACGCGAGGCTTCTCGTTTCCGGGCTGCGGCAGCGCCGTGACCGAGCCGATCTCGGCGAAGCCGAACCCGAGGGCGCCCCACAGAGCGACAGCGCGCGCCGACTTGTCGAAGCCCGCCGCGAGGCCGACCGGGTTGGGGAACCGGATGCCCATGACCTCACGGGCGGCGCCGGGCGGGGAGAACGGCCGCGGGCCCGCGATGTGCGCGCCGCGCGCGGCCGCGGCGGCCGCCGAGATCGCGGCCTCGTGGGCCCGCTCCGGGTCGACCCGGAAGAGGGTGGGCCTCACGACCCGCCCGTACAGGCTCATGCGAGTCGGTCGACCTGGGCCGCGAGGCGGAGATCGTTGTCCGTGACGCCTCCCTCGCTATGGGTGGAAAGCGAGACGGTGACCCGGTTCCACGAGATGGCGAGATCGGGGTGGTGGTTCATCGCCTCCGCGGGCTCCGCGACGCGGTTCACGAAGCCGACCGAGCCCATGAAGTCGTCGAACGCGAACTCCTTGGCGATGGAGTTACCCCGCTGCTCCCAACCGGGCAGCTGACGCACCGCCTCCGCGATCTCAGCGTCGCTCAGCACCGGCATGACTGTCGCCTCCCATGGTGGCCTGCGGCCCTCAGCCTAGGTCATCCGCGGCCGGGAATCGCAAGGGGCGGCCGGCCCCTGCCGATACGCTCACGGCAGGCGTTCTGGGAGGAACCGTGTTCTTTCGGAGGATCAAGAGTGGATGGCGGCTCGCGGGGGTCAGTTGGCGCGTGCTCCGAAGCGACCGGTCGCTGGCCGCGTTCCCGGGTCTGGGAGCGCTCGCGTCGTTCTTCCTCCTGGCGTCCTTCGGCCTTCCCTCGGCGCTCGCGTTCTACGAGGACCTCACGGTCGTGGGGGTCATCCTGGCCGGTCTGGCGATCTATGCGGCCACCTTCGCGGGGGTCTTCTTCAGCGTGGCGCTCGCCGCCGCGGCGGCGAGCGCGCTGGACGGCGACAAGGCCACCGTCCGCGGCGGCGTCGCGGTCGCCGGCCAGCACACCGGCGCCATCGCCGGCTGGGCGGGCGTCCTGGCGAGCGTGAACATCATCATCAACGCCCTCCAGGACCGGGCGGGGCCGATCGTGGGGCTCCTGCTCGGCTTCCTGGCGGTGGCGTGGTCCCTGGTCACCTTCCTCGTGGTGCCGATCATCGCGATAGAGGGCCTCGGCCCCGTCAGCGCGCTCAAGCGCTCGGCGTCGATCTTCCGCGAACGCTGGGGTGAGCAGGTCACCGGTCAGATGTCGATCAGCCTGATCGCGTTCCTGATCGCCGCCGTCCCGGTAGCCGTCCTCGTCGCTCTGGGGATCGCGATGGGCTCCCTCGCCGCCCTCATCGTCTTCGGCGGCCTGGCCGCCGTCATCCTCGTCGTCGCGGTCGTGATCTCGGCGGCCCTGACGCAGATCTTCGCCGTGGCCCTCTATCGCTACGCCACCGGCGAGGGCTCCACGGGCGCCTTCTCGACCGCCGACCTGGAGTCCGCGGTCGGCCCCCGGCGCCGCGCTCGCTGGGCGAGCTAGGGCGCGTCTTACTCCGAGGCCGCGCCTCGTGACGCCCGGCCGGGGCGCGAGAAGACGAACCAGAACGGAAGCGCCACCAAGAGCGCGCCGCCGAGGATGTTGCCGATGCCGGCGGGCACGATGTTCCACAGCAGCGCCACGTCCCAGCCCGGGCCCTCGCCGGTCGGCATGATGAGCGAGAAGAAGCCCATGTTCGCGGGGCTGTGCTGGAAGCCCGCCGATACGAACAACGTGACCGCCAGAAACACGGGGATGTAGCGGCCGATGATCGTGCGGCCCATCGTCGCGAAGAACGCCGCCATGCCCACGATCCAGTTCGCGAGCACACCCGAGAGCACGGCCTTCCACCACCCTGCCGCCCCGCCCTCCTCGCGGTAGGCCAGCTTGGTGTCCACGATCTCGGCCAGGAGAGCGTCGACCCCGGGCGAGTACTCCTGGGCGATGTTCACGGCGCCGCCGGTGAGGAGCGCGCCGATGAAGTTGCCGACCCAGGCCAGCAACCAGAACTGAAGGACGAGCAGCACAGCGGTCCGGGGCTTCGCGAGGAGCGTCGCCGGGGCCACCACGTTGGCCTCGGTGAAGAGAACGGCGCCCGCCAGGATGACGAAGAAGAAGCCCGTCGAGAACCCCAGCCCCTCCGCGAGACGCGTCGGCCCCTCGGCCCCGATCCCCACGGCGAGCAGCACCGAGAAGAGGGCGCCGAGCGTGATGAACCCGCCGGCGATGATCGCCAAGAGAAGGATTCGCACGGCCGAGAGGTGGAGAATGCGTGCCGCTCCGAATTCCGCCATCGCGTCCATCACGCGTTCGGGCGGCAGATACTGGTTGGGCGGCGGCGGGCGGCGCGTCGGCTCGCTCATCGGCCCCGTTTATCAGATTGGCTGCGCCGAGGACCGGTTCCTGTGCTCGACCTCATCGACTGGGCGTCCTCGGGATACAATCTTGGTCCCCGTGCCGCTCGGGCTCTCCGCTCGATCGGACGACACTCAGGCCGACCTCGACGGACCGGGTTGAGGGCAGCGTCGAACAGGTCGCCGCCGCGA
>JAUVQP010000044.1 GCA_030598075.1 Miltoncostaeaceae bacterium
CGAGGAGGGGCAGACCTTCGGCATGGACCTCGAGTTCACCGAGGGCATGCAGTTCGACCGCGGCTACATGAGCCCCTACATGGTCACCGACCAGGACCGCATGGAGGCGGTGATCGAGGACGCCTACGTCCTGATCCACGGCGGAAAGATCTCCTCGGTCCAGGATGTGCTGCCGTTGCTGGAGAAGGTCATCTCCTCGGGCCGGCCGCTGCTGGTGATCGCCGAGGACGTCGAGGGAGAGGCGCTGGCGACGCTGATCGTCAACAAGCTGCGCGGCACCTTCACCGGCATCGCCGTCAAGGCCCCCGGCTTCGGTGATCGCAGAAAGCGGATGCTCGAGGACATCGCGATCCTCACCGGCGGCGAGGTCGTCTCCGAGGAGATGGGCCTCAAGCTCGAGAACGCCCAGCTCGCCCAGCTCGGTCACGCCCGCAAGATCGTCATCGCGAAGGACGACACGACGATCATCGACGGCGGCGGAGAGGGTTCCGAGATCCAGGGGCGGATCAAGCAGATCCGCGCCGAGATCGAGACCACCGACTCGGACTTCGACCGCGAGAAGCTCCAGGAGCGGCTCGCCAAGCTGGCCGGCGGTGTGGCGGTGGTCAAGGTCGGCGCGGCCACCGAGACCGAGATGAAGGAAAAGAAGCACCGCGTCGAGGACGCCCTTCAGGCGACCCGCGCCGCGCTCGAGGAGGGCGTCGTCGCCGGCGGCGGCGTGGTCCTCGTCAACGCCGCTCCGACGATCGACAAGCTCAAGCTCTCCGGCGATGAGCGCACCGGCGCCGCGATCGTGCGCCGCGCGCTCGAGGACCCCCTTCGTCAGCTGGCCGACAACGCCGGCCTCGAGGGATCGGTCGTGGTCGGCAAGGTCACCGAGCAGAAGACCGGCATCGGCCTCAACGTCGAGACCAACGAGTACGTCGACCTGGTCAAGGAGGGCATCATCGACCCGGCCATGGTCACGCGCTCGGCGCTGGAGAACGCCGCCTCGATCAGCAAGAACATCATCACCACCGAGGCGATCGTGGCCGACAAGCCCGACGAGGGCGACGGCGGGGCGCCGATGGGCGGCAAGCAAATCGCCAGCCCGAACATGGGCGGCATGGGAGCGATGCCCCCGGGCATGATGTAGCCGGCCGTGCCATCCGTGCCCGGCGCGCGCCGGGCACGGATGGGGTGATCGTCAGCGGCTCGGAAGAGTTCCCCGCCCCGTCGGAATCCTTCGGCGCGTTCCGCGGGGTGTTCTCCAGGCGGAAGCCCGCCGACGTCCCTTGGCGAGAGCACGTGGACGCCGGTCGATCAGGCGACGCCGAGGGCGAGGTTGAGATCCCAGGCGGCGGAGATCAATCCGAGGTGCGTGAACGCTTGCGGGTAGTTCCCGAGGGCCTCGCCGGTGTCGCCCACCTGCTCGGCGTAGAGGCCCAGGTGGCTTGCGTAGCTCAGCATCTTCTCGAAGACGAGCCTCGCCTCCTCGAGCCGTCCCGCGCGCGTCAGGGTCTCCACGAGCCAGAACGAGCAGAGGGAGAACGAGCCCTCGGCGGTCCCGCCCAGGCCGTCGTCGGAGGCCTCCGTCGGGTCGTAGCGATACACCAGCGAGTCCGAGACCAGATCCCGTTGGATGGCCTCGAGCGTGGCGATCATGCGCGGGTCGCGTGGTCCGATGAACTTGACCAGCGGCATCAGGAGGTTCGAGGCGTCCAAGACGTCGCCTCCGTAGTACTGGACGAAGGAGCGGCGGGTCTCGCTCCAGCCCTTGTCCATGACCTCCTCGTAGATCTGGTCCCGGACTCGTCGCCATCGCGAGCTGTCGCCGGGAAGACCGCGAAAGATCTGAATTCGGAGCGCCCGCTCGAAGGCGACCCAGCACATCATCCGCGAGTAGACGAAGTCGCGCCGGCCGCCGCGAACCTCCCAGATGCCCTCGTCGGGCTGGTCCCAGTTATCGGCGAGCCAGTCGAGGATGCGTCGGACGCTGGTCCACAGCTCGTAGCTGATCGGCTCGTGCTTGTTGTAGAGATAGACCGCGTCCATCAGCTCGCCGTAGACATCGAGCTGGAGCTGGTCGTAGGCGCCATTTCCGACCCGCACCGGGCTTGACCCGCGGTAGCCATCGAGGTGGTCGAGCACGATCTCGTCGAGCTCGCGCTTGCCGTCGATGCCGTAGACGATCTGGAGCTGGGGGCCGCTCTCCTCGGTCTCGCGGGCTCGCGCCTCGATCCACTCCATGAAGTCCTTGACCTCGTCGTAGAAGCCGAGACGAAGGAAGGCGAAGGCCGTGAACGCCGAGTCGCGCAGCCAGGCGTACCGGTAGTCCCAGTTGCGGGGTCCCCCGATCGTTTCCGGGAGGCCCATGGTGGGTGCCGCAACCATCGCCCCGGTGGGGGAATAGGTGCAGAGCTTCAACGTGATCGCCGAGCGCTCCACCATCTCGCGCCAGCGCCCGCGGTAGTTGCTGCACGAGAGCCACTTCCGCCAGTAGTCACGCGTCTTGTCGAGCGCGTCCTCGACGGCGCGCTCGCCCCAGCGGTCGCCGGCGCCCGGCGGATGCAGCACGAACCACGCTCGCTCGCCCGCGCCCAGCGAGAAGTGGGCCTCCGCCGCGGGACCCGCCGCTCGCATGGCGACGCTGGAGCTGAGCTCGGCGACATGGGCGTCGCCGATGAACCTCGCCTGACGGTCGCGGCCGTGTCCCGTGGGGTGGTCGGTGATGGCGACGCGGTGGTCGCTGCGAGCGTAGTCGAACGCCGGCGAGCACAGCATGCGGAAGGGGACCCGACCCCGAACACCGGTGACCATCCGCACCAGGGCGCAGGGCTCCTGCGCCGGGGGCATGAAGTCGATGACCTCGCCCAGGCCGTTCGGTGTGTAGAAGCGCGTGTAGAGGATCGCCGTGTCCGGGAGGTAGATCTGCTTGCTCGAGCTGGGCCCGGTCGGCGCCACACGGAAGAAGCCGCCGCGCTCGGCGTCGAGGATCCGCGCGAAGGTGCTCGGCGCATCGAAGCGGCCGGGGCAGAACCAGTCGATCGACCCGTCGGTCCCCACGAGCGCGGCCGTTCGTAGGTCGCCGATCAGCCCATAGCTCTCGATCGGGCGGTAGCGGGGCTCGTCCGGGGGCCCCCAGCTCCACCCCCGGACCTCGATCTCCGGCTCGTCGCGTGGCGCCGGATCGGATCGCTCGGTCGTCATGGGCTCTTCCTCCGCGGGCGCTGGGGGCACAAAATCGCCTGAATCGTGGACCGCGGAGTCTTTCCGGTCAAGCCGGAGCCGTTGCACGTCAAGGGGGTGGGGGGCTCTGGTCGATAACGAGACTGGCGGATCCCGCCCGCTTCCCCGGCGCCACGCGGCGCGCGGGGCGGCACCGCTTTTCTCCGCACGGACGCGAGCGAGGCAACGCGTGAGACGCACCCGCAGGCCCCGGCAGGGGGGCTTCTCCTACATCGAGATACTCGTCGGCATCGTGGTCCTCGGGATCGTGGCCGGCGGTCTCGCGCAGGGCCTTGCGGTCACCAGCACCTCGCTCAGCAAGGCCAAGGTCGAGACGATCTCCGGCAATCTCGCCCGCGAGATCGTCGAGCAGGCCCACCAGATGGACTACGACGACGTCGGGACGCCCGGGGGCAACCCGCCGGGGATCATTCCGGCCACCCAGATCCGCACCGTCGACGGCATCGACCTCCGGGCCGACACCAAGGTCGCGTACGTCGACGATCCGGCCGCCGGCCAGCCGCAGACCTTCGTCAACTACAAGAGAGTCGCGATCACGGTGACCGCCCAGAGCAACGACGGCGTGCCCATCAAGCAGACGACGCTCATCGCCCCGCCGACCATCGGATCGATCGCCGGGAAGTCGACGATCATCGTGAACGTCGTGGACGCGCTCACCGGCGATCCGCTCTCCGGCGCGTCGGTCACCGTGGACAAGAGCACCTCGCCCACGTCCACCGACACCACCGACTCCGAGGGGCGCGTGGTGTTCGCGGGCCTCGATCCTTCGGCCGTGAGCCCCTCCGACCCCGAATACAAGTACCGGCTGACCGTGAGTCTGCCCGGCTACGTGACCCATGCGGACAGCGACCCGAGCCTCGCCCAACAGCATCTTGCGCCCTCGCAGGCGTGGGAGACCACCTTGCGCGTATTTCGGCCTGCGCGCATCCAGGTTGACCTCCGAGACTCCGCGACGGGCAGCACGATCACCGAGTTCTCCAGCGTCACGGTCAGCACTCCGGAGCCCAACAGCCTGTCCGAGACCGCGAGCGGCACATCGGGGTCGTTCATCTTCGACGAGATCGCGGGCGCTCCCATCGAGCCGAGCGCCTCGAACTTCACGGTCCTCGTCAACGCCGAGTGCCACGTGCCGCGCACGCTCGCTGCGCCCGTTCCATCGGGCTATCCGGCCACGACGACCGGGGTCTTCGATGTGGCGCTCGATCGCGTCACCAGCGGAGATCTGCACGTCACGGTCCTCGACGCGGAGACGGGGCAGCCCCTCCCCTCGGCGGAGGTCCAGGTGTCCGGTGGCTCCGGCGGGATGGTTCCCCGCGTGCGCGCCGCGGACGCCTTGGGGACGGCGCGCTTCTGTCTTGAGCCGTCCGGTGGGGTCGAGTACGTGGTCTCGGCCGGCGCGCCCGGGTACGGCGCCGGCAGCATGCTCGCGGTCGTCGAGTCGGGCGCGGTCACCGGGCTCACCATGCAATTGGTCCGCGGCGCCACCGGCACCATCCGTCTGCGAGCCTCGGGCTCCAACCAGCTCACCCGGCTGCGCGCGTTGGTCGGCACCTACGACGCCTCGCAACTGACGAATCGATTCCGCTTCGCGGACTACAGCGACCTCGCCGCCGGCGACTACGTCGCCTACCTCGCGACCGGGTTCAGCGGGGGAGACCCCGAGTGGAGCACGGGCAAGCCGGTCACCGTCGTGGCCGGGCGTCGAGTCCAGTATTCAGTTCCATGAGCCGCCGCCGCTCGCGGGCCCCGAGGTCCGCCTCCGGAGGGACCTCCCAGCGCGGTTTCAGCCTCATCGAGCTGCTGATGACCGTCGTCGTCGCGGGCATCTTCGCCGGTGGGCTCTACGCCTTCGTCTTCTCCAGCACGGACGCCGCGCGATCGAGTGGGACCATCGCTCGCGCCCAGGCCGGCGGCCGCGGGGCCCTCGCCAGGTTCACCCGCGACGTCCGGCAGGCGATCAGCCAGGACGCTGGCGTGACCCCCCCGGTCTCCGGGGTGTCGGCGACCGAGTTGGTTCTCTACGTCGACCCGCGGCGGGAGCCGGGGCAACTCGAGCCCAGACCCCAGAGGATCCGCTACCGCATCGATGGCACCGACCTCGTCCGGGAGGCGTCGGCGCCCGTCGGCGCGACCGCGCCCTTCGGCTACGGACCATTCGCGGGCCGGGAGGTGCTGGTGGAGAACGTCGCCAACGGATCCGTCCCGGCCTTCGGCGCCACCAGCCGCTTTGGGGGTGTGGTGTCGCTTCCCGCGTCCGGTCCCTCGACCCGGTTCGTCGAGCTCGTCTCGATCCACCTGGTCATCGACATCCGCTCGGGCAACGCGTGGACCACGACGGAGGTGATGACCGATGCGACCCTTCGGAACGCCGCCGGTGTCTAGCCGCGCCGGCCGTCACCGCCAGCGCGGAGTGGGCCTCATCTCGGTGCTCGCGCTGACCGCGATCCTGGGAATCGTGGTCGCCAGCACCCTGGCGCTCGCGAAGTCGTCGACGACGGGAGCGGCGCGCGAGAACCGCGGCGAGGTGACGCTCCAGGCGGCGGACGCCGGGGTGAACCAGTACATCTCGCGCCTCGTCGAGGACCCTCGCTACTGGGACCACCACGTGGACGCCGCCGAGGACCCCCGCATCGATCCCGACGGCGTCGTGCATCCCCCCGGGAGCACCTGGACGCCGGGCACCCTGTGGACGTACGCCGGACCGCCGACCACGTGGACCGCCGTTCAGGACGCCCGATTCGGCCAGGCGTCCTACAGCCTGCGGGTGACCCCGCCCCCGCTCGGCTCGGACGTCGTCACCGTCCAGTCGACGGGGCGTGCCGGGCAGGAGGGGGGGCGTGCCCGCGTGCGGTCGGTGCAGTCCCAGATCCAACCGACGTCGATCGCGGACTTCCAGATGATCTCCAACCGCTCGATCAAGTACGGCCCCACGTCCGTGACGACGGGCAAGGTCTACTCGTCCGAGGACGTCAACCACCGTGGCACGGCCAAGGCCCCGGTGTACGCCCAGCGCCTGGTGTGCTCGCACAGCGGCTTCCTCTGCCCGAGCTCCTACACGGGCTCCGACATCTACGAGGCCGGGGCATTCGACTCGACCACCGTGCCGTCGTTCCGCGACGTGTTCCCCATGCCGATCGACTTCCAGCAGTTCACGCAGACGCGCCTCGACGTGCAGGATGCGGCCGAGGCGGGCGGGATTGCCCGCAACGACCCCAGTGCACACGGCTGGATGGTCCAGTTCCTCTCCGACGGCCGCGTCAGGATCTGGCGCATCGACGACTCCCCGGGGCTCGGGCACAGGATCGACCGGCTCAGTTGCCCGGAGACCCTCAACGTGCCGGCGAACGGGGCGATGTACTTCGAGCAGTCCGTGGTGGTGAGCGACGGCAGCTCGCTGGCCGACGACTGCGGTGGCACCGGTCCTCGCGACTCGATCGTCAACGGCCGCGTCACGATCGCGACGAAGGGCAACGTCTTCATCGGCGGAAACATCGAGTACGCCGCCGACAGCGTCCTCGGGCTCATCGCTGCGCAGGAGGTCGTGATCACCGACTACACCCCGCGGGTGCTGAGCTTTCGTGCCGCGACGCTTGCCCAGGGCGGCAAGTGGCGCACGAACCGCGGCTCCGACGATGGCCGGCACGACAGCATGACGTACATCGGCGCTCAGGCGACCGCCAACGGCGGCTATGCGTCCCAGTTCCTCCGCCGCGAGTACGAGTACGACACCGTGCTGCAGCGCCTGCGACCGCCGTTTTATCCGATCATCGAGGGCTCCTGGACCACCCGCTACTGGCGCGAGGTCACGCCGCCGAGTTGATGCCCCGGGCCCCGCGCCGGGCATGATGCGGTGCGTGGCCCGTCCCGATAGCCGATTGGCGACCCGCCGGGTCCGAGAGCGTCGCCGATGCGCGGTCCTCGGCCGGCGCGCTCCTCGTCGCCCCGTCGCGACCACGCCGTCGGCACGGGGCGCGAGATGACCGCCACAGCCTTCGGCGCCCTCCTGATCATCTTGGCGGGCGCCCTGGCGCGGCGGGTCGGTCTGCTGAGCCGGGACGACGGCCCGGCCCTCGTCCGGATTGTTGTCTACCTGGCGCTGCCGCCGCTCATCTTCCTGATCCTCGTGCGGGCCGAGCTGCACACGGCTCTGCTGCTCGTGCCGGTGGCCGCCTATCTGATTCACGGCATCTTGGTGGCGTTCGCCTACGGCTCGGCTCGCGTCGCGCGGCTCGATCGGCCGCGCACCGGCGCCCTGATCGTGGCCATCGCCGTGGGCAACACGGGCTTCTTCGGCATCCCGCTCATCGTCGCCAGCGGCGACGGCTTCTCGCTCCCGGCCGCGGTCATGTACGACGCGCTCGCGACCGGTGTCATCACCTGGACGTCGACGGTCATCATCTCGAGCGCCTTTGGAGTGGAGGGTCACGCGAGGGTCAGCTGGCGCGACGTTGTGCGGCTCCTGTGGCTCCCGCCGAACATCGCTCTCGCCGCCGGAATCGCGGTGAACCTGATGGGCGTCTCGGAGCTTCCCGCGGCCATCGAGCGTCCGCTGGAGCTGGCTTCGGCCGCGGTGCTCCCGCTGGTCATGATCTACGCCGGCCTACTCGTCGACTTCCGTGGCCTCGGCGCGATCTGGCGCGAGGTCGGCTACATCACCGTCGCTCGCCTTGGTCTCGCCGCCCTCGTCGGTCTGGCGGTGGCCGTGGCGCTGGGCATCGAGGGTGACGCGCTCAACACGGTGGTCATCATGGCCGGGATGCCCGTCGCCATGATGTCGTTGGTCATAGGATCGAGTCGCGGGCTGCCATCCGACATGCTCGCGGGGGCCGTCGTGGTGACCACCCTCCTGGCGACCATCACCCTTCCCATCATCCGGAGCCTCGTGCTGTGACGTTCCTCGAATCGTTCGGTGATCGCCTCCGGCGGGCGGTGGACCGTCGCCGGAGCCAGGTGCTCCTGGGGCTTGATCCCCACCCGGCCGTCGCCGGCGGTGGGACGAACGCAGCCGAGGCGTTCTGCCGGCGCGCCCTGGAAGCCGCCGGGCCGGCGTGCCTTGGCGTCAAGCTGCAGCTCGCGTGCTTCGAGCGATACGGGGCGCCGGGCTGGGCGGCCTACGAGCGGGTCGCCCGGGAGGCGGCGGACATGGGGCTTCTCGTGATCGTCGACGCCAAGCGTGGCGATATCGGCCTCACGAGCGAGGCGTACGCCGACGCGTTGCTCAGGCCGCCCGCCGACGCCATGACCGTCAACCCCATGATGGGTGCCGATGCGGTGGAGCCGTTCATCCGTGCGGCGATCGCCGGTGGCCGAGGCGTCTTTCTCCTGGTCCGGACGTCAAATCCCGGAGCGCGCGATCTGCAGGACGCACGGCTTTCCTCCGGCGAGCCGTGGCATGAGCTGCTGGCTCGGAAGGTCGCGGAGTGGGGAGCCTCCTCCATCGGCGGCTCGGGCCTGTCGGCGGTCGGCGCGGTGGTTGGGGCGTCGGCGCCGGACCGACTCGCCCGACTTCGTGAGCTGATGCCCGCGCAGCCCTTCCTCATGCCCGGCATCGGCCCGCAGGGCGCGAACCCGGACGACCTCGCCGCGGCGCTCGGTGACCATCCAGCCAGCGTTCTGGTGCCCGCCAGCCGGGCCGTCGCCAGCGCGGAGGATCCGCGCGCCGCGGCGGAATCGCTCCGCGATCGGCTTGCCGCTCTACGGCCAGGGAAGTAACGGGCCCGTCGACCCCCGGATGGTCAGGGCCACGGGAAACGGCCGCGGGGACTCGACCTCCGCGCCCTGCATCCTCTTCGCGAGCAGCATGCCGGCGCGGTCGCCCATGGGCCGATAGGGGACGAAGACCGTGGTCAGCCCCACGGCCTCGGAACCGGGAAGGTCATCGATGCCCGCGACGGAGACATCGCCCGGCACGCGCAGTCCGATGCGGTGGGCGGCGTCGAGCGCTCCGAGCGCCAGGACGTCGCTCAGCCCGATGATCGCGTGCGGCCGCGGGTCAGCTCGAAGCGCGGCGCGAGCGGCCGCCTCACCGTGCTCGCGCGTGAGCTGCTCGCTGAGGTAGGCGGTGACGCCGCCGGGGTGCGGCCAGCCCGCGCGGACACCCGCAAGCCGATCCTCCACCCCGGTCGTCCCGAGAATCGCCAGCGTCCGGTGGCCCAGGCCGGCGAGGTAGCCGGCGAGCTCCGCGCCGGCGCCTCGCGCGTCGGCCATCACGCGGGGCGCGTCGTCGACCGGTGGACCGTCGACGATCACCAGCGGTAGGGCAGGGGGGTGCTCCGGCGCCTGCCGGCGAACCAGCACGATGCCGTCGGCGTGTGGCGGATCGGCCCCCCCGAGGAGGAGGCCGACGCCGGCCTGATCGCACGCGCGGGCCACCCCGCGGACGACGAGGGCCGTCGCGGGGTCGGCGAAGGCTCCCTCGGCCTGCCCG
>JAUVQP010000039.1 GCA_030598075.1 Miltoncostaeaceae bacterium
CGAAGAGCCCGCGGGGTACCGGTAGCTCGGCGCCCATCAGCATCGCCGGCCAGATGACGGCGTGGAACTTGAGGATGTCCTTGGCCATGAGATGCAGGTCCGCGGGCCAGAACTGCCGTAGGTCGTCGCCCGGCGCGTAGCTGAGCGCCGTGAGGTAGTTGAGAAGCGCGTCGAACCAGACGTAGACGACCTGATCCGGGTCCCAGGGGACGGGAACCCCCCACGAGACCTGGGCCCGGGAGATGGAGAGGTCCTCCAAGCCGCCCTCGATCATGCGCCGCGCCTCGTTGTGGCGGGCCGCGGGCCGCACGAAGTCGGGACGCTCGTCGTAGAGCGCGAGCAGCCGCTCGCGGTAGGCCGACAGACGGAAGAACCAATTGTCCTCCTTGATCCATTCGACCGGCGCGCCGTGGACCGGGCAGGCGCGCTCGGCGACGAGCTCGTCCTCGCGATAGAAGGCCTCGCACGCCGTGCAATACCAACCTCCGTAGGTGCCGCGATAGATGTCGCCGGCGTCGCGGAGCCGCTCGAGCACCTCGGCCACGCCTCGCCCGTGTTCCTCGTCGGTGGTGCGGATGAAGAAGTCGTAGCTGATGTTGAGGGTCCGGCCCAGATCCCGAAACCGCTCCGAGAGCACGTCGGCGTGCTCGCGCGGGGTGCGGCCGGCCTCCGCCGCGGAGCGAGCGATCTTGTCGCCATGCTCGTCCGTGCCGGTGAGGAAGAAGACGCGCTCGCCGCGCTGCCGCCGGTGCCGGGCCACAATGTCCGCCATGATCGTCGTGTAGGCGTGACCGATGTGCGGTTCCGCGTTCACGTAGTAGATCGGCGTGGTCAGGTAGTAGCGCCCCTCGGACACGCGCGACAGTCTAGGGGCGCATCCAGCCTCCTCGGCGGGTCGGATCCGGGCGAGAGCCCTTTTCTCGAAGAGACGACGGTCATCGCGAGACGATGTCATGGCTACGATCGAAGAGCCGTGTCGCCAGCGCTCCGCCCACACCACGCGCTCGCCCTGGCCACCGTCGCCTCGCGACTCGATCACGTCGGGGCGGAATGGCTGCTCGCCGGGAGCACCGCGAGGCGGCTCGACGGATGGGATGTCAGCCCCAGGGACATCGACATCGAGGTCGCGGCACGCACCGCCCACGCCGCCGCGGAGGCCCTCGGGCTGTCGCTGCGCGAGGATGACTCCGACGGCACCCGGTCGCTTCGAGCGCTCGGCGAGGTGGCCGGCACCGGGGTGGATCTGACCTCGGAGCTTCACATCCGCGGCCCGGGCGGGTCTCTGCCCTCAGACTTCACGATCCAGCGCATGTGGGCCACGCCGGTCGAGGTCGCGGGACGGCGCATGTGGCTCGCGCCCGTCGAGGAGTCGATCGCGCGCGCCATCGTGCGGGGGGAGTGGTCGGCCCTCGCGCGGATCGCGTCGGGCGCCGCCGAGGGGCACGCCCTCCGAGCGGCCTACCTCTCCCTGCGGCTCGCGGCGGCGGCCAGAGCAGCCCGGTAGACGCTGTTTCGCGGCCCGACGCCGAGAGCCGCCGCGGCGTCGGCCGCGGCCGATGGGCTGAGGCCGAGATCCAGCAGCCGGCCGAGGCGCTCTTCGAGATGGTCCGCGTCCGGCTCAGACCGCGACGCCGGCGAGACCACCACGGTGACCTCACCCCTAGTCGGCGTGGCGAATCGCTCGGCGAGCTCGGCCGCCGCTCCCCGAACCACTTCCTCGTGCACCTTCGTGAGCTCGCGGGCGACGAGGGCCCGCCTCTCCGGATCGCGCCGGGCGAGCCCCGCGAGCAGGGACGGCAACCGCTTCGGGCTCTCGAAGACGACGGCGCTGACCTCGCTGGCCGCCAGCGCGTCGATCGCGCGTTCGCGCCGAGCCCCTCGCTGGGGCAGGAAACCCAAGAACAGGTACTCGTCGGCAGGAAACCCGGAGACCGCGAGCGCCGCGCTCGGGGCGCTCGGCCCGGGAACGACCGACACCGCCACGCCGGCGGCGTGCGCGGCATCCACCACCGCGCGCCCCGGATCGCTGACCGCGGGAACACCCGCGTCACTGACGAGCACGACGTTCTGCCCGACGAGAGCGCGGGCGACGAGATCCTCGGCGCGCGAGGCCTCGTTGTGGGCGTGCGTGGGCAGCATGGGAGCTTCGGAGGCCACCGCGCGCAGCAGGGTCGCGGTGCGCCGGGTGTCCTCGCAGGCCACCACATCGGCAGCGCGGAGGGCCTCGGCGGCACGCGGGCTGACGTCGTTGAGATTGCCGATCGGGGTGGCGACGACCACAAGTGAGCCGCGGGTCTCCCCCATGGGCACCTCCGTGACGGGCCGGCGCGGTGACGGCGCCGCCTGACGCTACCATCCGCCGCCAGTGAGCCGCGCAGACAAGCCGTATCGGCGCTTTCGCGCCCGTGGACGAAGCGGCGACGGCGACGGGCTCGAGGCACTCCGCCAGATCAACCGGGAGCGGTCGGGAGAAGGCCCGGGCGGCCCCGAGCCGCAGCCCTCCCGCCCGTCCCGCCCGTCGCGGCCCCCGCGGGGCGAGCGACGGGCGCTCCGGCGGGATCGACGGACCCGCTCCCGCGAGGGGCGCCCCTGGTACTCGCTGCGCGGACTCGGGCCCGCGGGTTGGCTCGGCCGTATCGCCCTCGTCGTGGGCGTCATCGTCATCGCCTGGGCGGCTTTCGGCCTGCTGGCGCTCCGCGGTGCGGTGGGCGAGGCGAACGCGAGGGTGGGCCCGGGCGTGCCCGCCGCGCTGGATCGCCCGGACGGCGGCATGCTCGGCACGCCGACCAACACGCTGATCATCGGCTCGGATGCGCGACGCGGCGAGACGCGCAGCCGGGCGGACACGATCCTCATCATGAGAACGGACCCCGAGGAGGGGCGCGTCAAGTACCTCTCCATCCCCCGGGACTTTCGGGTGAGCCTGCCGCGCCGGGGCGAGCAGAAGATCAACGCGGCGTTCCGCTTCGGAGGCCAGCGGGGCATGATCAACGCGGTCAAGAACCTCACCGGCTTGCCCATCCATCACATCATGGTCATCAAGTTCGGCGGGTTTCCCGAGTTGGTCGACAGGTTGGGCGGCGTGACCGTCACCAACCCCACCGAGCTCGTCGACTGCCCCTACCCGGCGGGGCGCAGGGTGAGCTTTCCGAAGGGGGAGATCAAGCTGGACGGCGAGACCGCGCTGGAGTTCGCGCGGGTTCGCTCGTGCGACAGCGACCTGGAGCGCGCCCGGCGCCAGCAGGCGCTGCTCGCGGGGATGAAGAAGAAGGTCTTCTCTCTGGGGAGCCTGCCGCGCGCGCCCTGGCGCGGCGCCGACATCGTGCGCGTCCTTCACACCGACATCGGCGCCATCGACATCGTGAAGTTCGGCTGGCTCCAGGCGCGGCTCGACCAGGAGCCGAGCGACCGGATCCTGCTCTCGGGAACACCGCAGACGATCGGCGGCATCTCATACATCATCGCGGATCCCGACGCCAACGAACGCGAGATCGCCCGCTTCGTCGGACCGTGACAGGAGCGCCGGTCTCACGGTCCGCAACGCGGCGGGGCGAGCTCAGACCTTGTCGAGTCCAACCGTCTTCGAGGACGACGAGGACGACTCGCTCGATGCTCCGCCGCCGGACGCCGCGCCCGAGTCCTTGGAGCCGGAGTCCTTGGAGCCGGAGTCCTTGGAGCCGGAGTCCTTGGAGCCGGACCCGCCGCCGTCATCGTCCGGTCCGCCGCGACGCTTCGTCCCGTAGTCGGTGTTGTGAAATCCGGTTCCCTTGAAGTGGATGGCGGGCGCGAACAGCACTCGTGACACCCGGCCGTTGCCCTTGCGCTTTCCGTCCTCGCGGACGCACACGCTCGCGTTGCAGCGCGCGAGCGGATCTTCGCTCATGCTCTGCACGACCTCGAACGACCTGTTGCAGGTCGTGCACTTGTACTCGTAGAGCGGCAGGGCGCACCTCATCGGCGGGATCGAGCGAACCGGCGAAACTATAGGCGAGCCACTTTGGCACTCTCGACCCGAGTGTGCCAATCGCGGGCGACAATGCGCCGGGACATCTAGACTCGGGCCGTGCCTCCGCGCGATCCACGACGCTCGTACGTCCGCGTCGGCAGCGAGCTCGATGCCCTCTTGGAGGGCTGGGCGGACCGTGTGGGGTCGGCGCAGTGCGTCGACGTGCCCACGGACGTCTTCGTCACGGACGACCCACCGAGCGTCACGGTTCAGCTCGATGCCGCGGGCATCGACCCCAGCGCCACGACGGTCTCGCTCGAGGAGGGGACGCTCGTGGTGAGCGGACACCGCATGCCGCCGCGCGGAGGCCGGCGCAAGTACCAGCAGGCAGAGATCGAATGGGGGCCGTTCGAGCGACGGGTCCGCATCGGGGTCCCGGTCGACGCCGACCGGGCGAGCGCGTCGTACGAGCGGGGAGTCCTCACAATCTCGCTGCCCGTCGTCGACAACCGCGCGACCCCCGGCGGGCGAGTCGTCGTGCTCCGGGTACGCGGGACGCGCGGATGAGTACCCGGACGGACGAGGTCGGCTCACCGGCTCCGGAGACCTCCGGACTGCCGGGCACCCTGCCGGTGCTGCCCACCAAGGGGCTGGTCGTGTTCCCGCAGTCGGTGACGCCGCTGGTGCTCGGCGAGGAGCGGTCCATCCGGCTCATCGACGACGTCATGAACCGCGAGGACCGCGTGCTCGCCCTTGTGGCGGCGCGGGACCCCGAGGCCGAGGAACCGCCGCCGGAGGACATCTACACGGTTGGCACGGCTGCGCGCGTGCAGCGCATGGTGAAGGTGCCCGACGGCACCGTGCGCGTTCTCGTCGAAGGTCTCGACCGCGTCAGCGTCGGGGAGTACGAGGAGACGGAGCCCTTCCTCGTCGCGCGGGTCGAGGTGCTGCCGGACGTCGTCGACGCCGGGACGGAGATCGAGGCGCTCGCCCGCAACCTTCAAACGATCTTCGGGCGGGTCATCGAGCTCGTCCCGTACCTGCCGGACGAGCTGCACATCGCCGCCGCGAACGTCGAGGACCCGGCGATGCTGAGCTACCTCATCGCGTCATCGCTGCGGCTGCGGTTGGAGGAGCGCCAAGAGCTCTTGGAGCTCACCGACGTGAGGGAGCGCCTGCGGCGCCTCACCGTGATCGTCAACCGCGAGGTCGAGGTGCTCGAGTTGGGCGCCAAGATCCAGAGCGACGTCCAGTCCGACATGGACAAGATGCAGCGCGAGCACTTCCTGCGCCAGCAGCTCCGGGCGATCCAGGAGGAGCTCGGCGAGAGCGACGAGGGCCAGGCCGAGATCAACGAGCTTCGGGGGCGTCTGGACGAGGTGGACCCCCCGGCCGAGGCGCGTGAGGTCGTGGAGCGGGAGCTCGGGCGGTTGGAGCGCCTCCCGTCGGGAGCCGCCGAGCACTCCGTCATCCGCACCTACATCGACTGGATTCTGAGCATTCCGTGGTCGGTCCGCACGGAGGACGACCTGGACCTCGAGCGCGCCCGGACCATCCTTGACGAGGATCACTACGACATCGACAAGGTCAAGGAGCGCATCGTCGAGCACCTCGCCGTGGCGCGGCTGAATCCCGACGCGCCGGCTCCGATCCTCTGCTTCTCCGGGCCCCCCGGCGTGGGCAAGACCTCGCTCGGCCAGTCGATCGCCCGGGCTCTCGGCCGGAAGTTCGCTCGCATCTCGGTGGGTGGGGTGCGCGACGAGAGCGAGATCCGGGGGCATCGCCGCACCTACGTCGGGGCCATGCCCGGCACGATCGTGCGCGCCATCCGGGACGCCGACGCCATGAACCCGGTGATGATGATCGACGAGATCGACAAGATGGGCGCCGACTTCCGCGGCGACCCGTCCTCGGCCATGCTCGAGGTGCTCGACCCGGCGCAAAACGACTCGTTTCGCGACCACTACCTGGACATGCCGCTCGACCTGTCGAGCGTGCTGTTCATCTGCACCGCGAACCTGCTCGACACGATCCCCAGGCCGCTCCTCGACCGCATGGAGGTCATCCCGCTCGCGGGGTACATCGACGAGGAGAAGCTCCACATCGCGCGGCGCTTCCTGCTCCCCCGGCAGCGCGAGCAGGCGGGCCTTCGCGAGGATCAGCTGGATCTCACCGACGACGGCATCGCCACGGTCATCGGGGAGTACACGCGCGAGGCGGGGGTCCGCCAGTTGGAGCGCCGCCTCGCGGCCGTCGCGCGCAAGATCGCCCGCCGCGTCGCCGAGGGCGATGGCGGCGACACCGCCATCGGGCCCGATGCGGTTCGCGAGCACCTCGGCCCCGAGCGGGTGCACAACGAGGTCAAGCGCCGCACCGAGGAAGCGGGCGTCGCCACCGGCCTCGCGGTGACCGGAGCGGGTGGCGAGATCCTCTTCGTCGAGGCGTCCGTGATGCCCGGCACTGGACGGCTGCAGGTCACCGGGCAGCTCGGAGACGTCATGAAGGAGTCGGCGCAGGCCGCGCTGTCGTACGTCCGCGCCCACGCCGCGGAGCTGGGTCTGGATGTGGGCGACGACTACTTTCTGCAGCACGACGTGCATTTGCACGTGCCGGCGGGCGCGGTTCCGAAGGACGGCCCCTCCGCGGGCGTCACGCTGACGACGGCCCTCGTGTCGGCTCTCACCGGGCGCCCGGTGGACTGCGACGTGGCCATGACCGGAGAGATCACCCTCACCGGCCAGGTGCTGCCGGTCGGGGGCGTCAAGGAGAAGGTGCTGGCCGCGCGCCGTGCGGGCATCGGGACGGTGATCATCCCCACCCTCACCCAGGAGCAGCTCGCCGAGGTGGACGAGGGCCTGCTCACGGACCTGCGGGTGGTGCCCGCCGATCGCTTGGAGCAGGTCCTCGACGCCGCCCTCGAGAAGGCGGGCTGAGAACCCCTCTCGGAACCGGACGTCGCGAAGAGCCTGAGAAGATCGCGCGAGGTGAGGACGCAGGGCGGGCGGGATGCTGTGGAATGCATCGCCCCGGCCCAGGACGCCGCATCACGACGACGTGCGGCCCGCAGACGGCCGTGGGCCGTTGTGTCTGGGGCAGGTTCTAGCCCCGCCCGAGGGCGCGCAGCGCGCGCCGCGTGCGCGGCGCGCGGCGGGCGTCCGAGAGCCGGCGCGCCAACCCGTCGAGATCCTCGGGACGGTCCACGTCGTCGAGCCGCTCGAGGAGGTCGAGGCGCCGACCCGCGGCCTCGACGGCCGACCTGCTCGCGGCAAGGACGCCGTCCGTGCTCCACGGCACGCCGCGAAAGGCCTCCGGACAGGGTCGTCCGAGAGCGATCAGCCCGTAGCCCCCGTCCGCTGACGGACAGAGCGCCACGTCCGCCCCCCCGTCCAGCGCGGCGAGGGCATGGCGCACATGCCCCCCGGAGGCTTCGGGGCAGTCCGATCCCAGACAGACCGTCGCGGGCCGGCCGGCGGCGAGCGCCTCACTCGTCGCGCGATCGAGACGCGCCCCGAGGTCGCCGTCCCCCTGACCGGCGACCTCTGTGCCGGACGGAAGGAGGGCACGAACAAGACGGACGTCATGCGACTCGGCCACCCGTACCTGAAGGTCCCACGCCGTCGAGCGCACGGCGTCCACCACATCGAGGAGGAACGCCAGGCTGAGCGCCGCCGCCCCCTCGGGAGCGAGCGACGGCGCGAGACGGGTCTTGGTGCGCCCCGGGACCGGCGCCCGACAGAAGACCATGACCAGGGGCTTGAGAGGCTGTCTCAGGGTCGGCCCCTCGCCGCCGCGCGGAGTCACCGACCGTTCACGGCCGAAGGACCGCGGGGGGGACGGCGCGGAATCGGCCTCGGCGCTAGGCGGAGTCGCGGAGGCCCTGGGCCTCGGGGAGTGCATTCAGCTTTCGCAGCGTGCTGCCCTCGATCTGGCGGATGCGCTCGCGGGTGACGCCGAAGGCGCGGCCAACCTGCTCGAGCGTGTGGGGCTGCTCGCCATGCAGTCCAAAGCGTAGCTCGAGAACCCGTCGCTCGCGCTCGCTCAGAGCGCGTAGCGCGACTCCGATCGCCGTCCGCCGAAGGATGATCGACGCCTCCTCGAAGGGCGACGGCGTGGAATCGTCCTCGACGAGATCCCTGAGGGGTGAGTCTCCCTCCTCCCCGATCGGACGCTCGAGGCTGACCGGCTGCTGCCCCATGCGCTGGATCTCCCGGACCTCCTCGGAGGTCATGTGAAGCTCCTCGGCAATCTCCTCCGGGCGCGGCTCGCGCCCGAGACGCTGAACCATCTGCCGCTCCAGATGAACAACCTTGTTGAGCTTCTCGACCATGTGCACGGGAATCCTGATCGTGCGGGCCTTGTCGGCGATCGCGCGCGTGAGGGCCTGCCGGATCCACCAGGTGGCGTAGGTCGAGAATTTGTAGCCGCGCCGGTAGTCGAACTTCTCGGCGGCGCGGATGAGGCCGAGGCTGCCCTCCTGGATGAGGTCCAGGAAGGAGAGGCCGCGCCCCGGGTAGCCCTTGGCGATGCTGACGACCAGCCTCAGGTTGGCCTCGACCATCTGCCGCTTGGCCTGCACGTCGCCGTGCTCGATGCGTCGCGCCAGGGCAGCCTCCTCGCCGGCGGTCAGCAACGGAACGCGGCCGATGTCCCGCAGGTACTGACGAAGGCTGTCGAGGCTGGGGTCGACCGTCAGGTCGAGCTCGGGCCGACGGCCCTCGGCGGGTGGAGGCACGGCATCGCCCTCGACAAGGTCGATTCCGACCTCGGTGACGTGCTGGTGGAACGCCTCGACCTGGTCGCGTCCGGCGGACGCGGCATCCAGTGCGGTGGCGACCTCCGCGAACGAGAGATAGCCTCGCTCTCGGCCCTCCGCGACGAGCGCCCGCAGTCCGGGCAACTCGCCGAGCCAGGCCGGCCCGGAGGGTGTTCTGGGTGGCATCGTCGCCCACTTCCGCAGTGCGAATGCTCCGTCCCGCCGCATTATAGGACGCTACGGGGGACCGGCGTGCGCCCCGGGGCCCGTCGTCGGAGAACCGTCCGGGTCGGCCCCCCCTTGCGCGGGGCTCGCGCGGTCCTCAGACTCCGTTGGACGCATCGAGGAAAGGCGCGACCGTGCGCGACCGCATCGTCCTTCCGGAAGACCTTCAGGAGGCCGCCCCCCCGGCGCACATAGCCCTGACGAAGGCTGGCGTCACGCGTTCGGCGAAGGCCATCCGCATCAGAAACGGCGACAAGGAGCAACTGTTCCAGGCCGAGATCGCCTGTTTCTCGGACGTCAACCCGTCGAAGAAGGGCGTACACATGTCGCGCTTCGAGGAGACGGTAAACGGCGCCATCGACCGGGTCGTCATCGGGCAGGCGCTTCAGATCGAGGCGCTCGCGGAACGCATCGCCGAAGCGGTCGTCGAGAGCCAGCGCGCGCTTCGCAGCCATGTCACGATTCGGGCGAGCTACCCCGTGGAGCGCCGCACCCCGGTCACCGACATCGCCACCCAGGAGATGTACGGCCTGATCGGCGTCGCCGCGGTGAGCGAGGGGTCACGACGGCGCGCCGTCGGCGTCAGCGCCCAGGGCATGAACGCCTGCCCGTGCGCGCAGGGGCTCCTCCGGGCGCAAGCGGAGGAAGCCTTGGCCGGCGAAGGATTCTCGCCGGAAGACATCGAGCGCATCGTTCGACTGGTCCCGATCGCCACCCACAACCAGCGCGCCGAGGGCACGCTCTACCTCGGATCGTCCGACGCCGACGCGCCAAGCGCCACGGTCATGCTCGAGGTCGTGGAGTCCGCGATGTCCTCGGAGATCTACGAGCTTCTGAAGCGTCCCGACGAGCAGTACGTCGTGGACAAGGCCCACCGGCGGCCGCGGTTCGTCGAGGACAGCGTGCGGGAGATGGTGCGGGCGGCGATAGAGCGTTTCCCGGAGCTGCCGGACGACGCGTTCATCCACGCCCATCAGGCGAACTTCGAGACCATCCACACGCACGACGTCGAGGCCGAGCGCAGCGGAACCCTCGGGGAGGTCCGCCGCGAGCTCTCCGGCGAGACGGTCAGCGCGGGGCACACCTCGCTCGCCGACTGGCTCGACGGCCGGCACGCGGACGGAGCGGCCTAGTGCCTCGGCTCGGGGGTTCGTCGCGTGTCTCGCGCGCGAATCCCGAGCGAGGCAAGGACGCAGGGAGGCCCGATACCGGGAGTATCGGGCCGACCGAGGACGCGGCGTCGCGACGGGATGCAGCCGC
>JAUVQP010000080.1 GCA_030598075.1 Miltoncostaeaceae bacterium
TCGGAGGCCGTGGACGCCGTGGTCGAGGCCGTCCGGCGCTTGGACGTCTCGGCCGTGGCGGTCGGATTGCTCTTCTCGTTCGCCCACCCGGGGCACGAAAGGCAGATCGCCGCCGCCCTGCGCGCCGCCCTGCCGCACACACACGTCAGCGCCTCTCACGAGGTGCTTCCCGAGATCCGGGAGTACGAGCGCATCTCGACCACGGTGGTCGACGCCTACCTCACCCCCGTGCTGCGCAGGTATCTGGATCGCCTCGGCGCGCGCGCCCACGCGGCTGGACTGCCGAGCCCCTCGATCATGCAGGGGACCGGCGGCGTGCTCCCCATCGAGGCCGCGGCAGAGCACGCGGCGTGGACGGTCCTGAGCGGGCCCGCCGGGGGCGTCATCGGGGCCGCGGCCTTCGCCCGGGCCGAGGGCGTCCAGCGCGCTCTGACCTTCGACATGGGCGGCACCTCATGCGATGTCGCGCTGATCGAGGACGGAGAGCCCGCCCGCACCGCCGCCACGCTGATCGCCGGGCACCCGGTCCACCTCCCTCAACTCGACATCGTGACGGTTTCCGCCGGCGGTGGAAGCATCGCCTGGGCGGACAGCGGCGGCGCCCTCCGCGTCGGCCCTCGGTCGGCCGGAGCGCGACCCGGCCCTGCCGCGTACGGCCATGGCGGGGACGAGCCGACGGTGACCGACGCGAACGTCGCCCTCGGAAGACTCGATCCGGACGTGGTGCTGGGCGATGCCATCCGGCTCGACCCGGACCGGGCACGGGCCGCGGTGAACCGCCTCGGGAGCGAGCTCGGCCTCGGCGAGGCCGCCTGCGCGAGCGGGATCGTGGCGGTCGCGAACCAGGAGATGATCCGCGCCCTCCGACGGGTCAGCGTCGAGCGGGGAATCGACCCGCGCGGCTGCACGCTGATCGCCTTTGGCGGAGCCGGTCCGCTTCACGCCGCCGAGATCGCGGACGAACTGGGGATCGACCGCGTTCTCTGCCCACCCGCCGCGGGACTGCTCGCCGCGCTGGGCCTGGTCGTGGCGGGCGAGCGGCGGGACTACGTTCAGACCGTGCTCAAGGAGGTGCACGACCGCTCGCGGCTGCAGGACGACCTCGGGCTGATGGCGGCGCAGGCGGCGCGGGAGATGCCCGGAGGAGGGCTGGAGGCGTCCGCGGATTGCCGCTACCGGGGACAGACCCACACCCTGACCATCCCCTGGAGTGCCGACCGCCCGGCCTCGGAACTTCGGGAGACGTTTCACGCTGCCCATCGGACCCGGTACGGCGACTGCGACCCTTCGCGGACCGTCGAAGCCGTGTCGCTCCGGCTCGCGAGCTCCCGGCCGGGCCGTGAGCCCGTGCTGGCAGGCCGGCGCGAGGGCTCGCCGACGCCCGGCCCGGCCGTCCTTCCCATGCGGGGCGCGACGTGTTGGATCGCCGCAGGCTGGGAAGGGGAGCGGGACTCGCTCGGCGCGGTGCGCCTGGAGCACGCCCGATGACCATGGACGCCGTGTCGCTCCAGGTCATGGCGAACGCCCTGCGAGGCGTCGCCGAGGAGATGGAGGCGTCCCTGATACGCAGCGCCTTCAGCCCGAACATCGTCGAGCGCCGCGACTGCAGCACCGCGCTCTTCGACCGGGCCGGAAGGATGGTCATTCAGTCGGCCTCCATACCCGTCCATCTCGGCGCCATGCCCGAGTCCGTCGCGGCGGTGATGGAGCGGGGAGCCCGCCCCGGGGAGGTGTGGGTCCTGAACGACCCGTATCGAGGTGGTACCCATCTCCCCGACATCACCATGGTGTCGGCCATCGCACTCGACGGGACGACGTCCGCATACGCCGTCTCGCGGGCCCACCACGCCGATGTTGGCGGAATGGCGCCCGGCAGCATGCCGGCCGGATCGCGGGAGCTGCTCCAGGAGGGCCTCGTCATACCGCCGGTCCGCATCGCCGTGGAGGGAGAGCCCGTCGCGGACATCGTGAGCCTGCTGCTTGCCAACACCCGCACGCCCGGCGAGCGCGAGGGCGATCTCCGTGCCCAGCTGGCGTCACATCACCTCGCCGACGTCCGGCTGGAGGAGCTGGCGGTCCGCCACGGAGCCGACACGCTCAGGAGCGCGATGGACGAGCTTCTCGCCTACGCGGAGCGACGGACCCGCGCCGCCATCCGCCAGATGCCGGACGGTGTCTACCGGGCCGAGGAGGCCCTCGAGGGCGACGGGGTGAGCGAGGCGGATCTCTGGATACGCGTCTCCGCGACGATCGAGGGGGACACGCTCACCCTCGACTTCGCGGCGTCCGACCCCGCGGGTCCCGGAAACTGCAACTGCCCGCTCGCCGTCACCCGCTCGGCGGTCTACTTCGTGGTCCGCGCCGTAACCGACCCCGATATTCCGGCGTCGGCGGGGGCGTTCGCCCCCGTCCGGGTCCGCGCCCCGTCCGGCTCCCTGGTCAACGCCCGCCCCCCCGCGGCGGTCGCCGGCGGCAACGTCGAGACCTCGAGCAGGATCGTCGACGCCGTCTTCGGCGCCATCGGGCAGGCGATTCTCGTTCCCGCCCAGGGACAGGGCACCATGAACAACGTCACGCTGGGCGGGCCCGGCTTCACCTACTACGAGACTTTGGGGGGCGGGCAGGGCGCGTCGCCCGAGGCGGACGGCCCCTCGGGCGTGCACGTGGCGATGAGCAACACGCTCAACACGCCGATCGAAGCGCTCGAGACCGCCTATCCGCTGCGGGTGCTGCGCTATGCCCTGCGGCGAGGCTCGGGCGGAGAGGGCTCACATCGGGGCGGTGACGGCGTGGTCCGCGCCGTGGAGCTCCTGGTGGACGCCGAGGGCTCGGTCATCGCCGAGCGGCGCCTCCGAGGTCCTCGCGGGCGCGCCGGCGGCGCGGACGGACGCCCGGGGCGCACGCTGCTGAACGGCGCGGAACTCCCGAGCAAGTGGCGAGGCCATCTCTCGCGGGGCGATGTCCTCGAGATCCACACGCCGGGCGGCGGCGGCTACGGCACACCGTAGCCGCCGCTCCCTACAGGCCGGCGACGTTCGTGGCGCGTTCGGGTCTGCCCACCCCCCCGAGCGTCCACACGCTGTACCCGCAGCGGCGACAGTGTGCCCGCCCCCGGAGCCCGGGGGCCCGATGCGCGCCGCATCCCGACTCCGAGCCGCACTCCCCGTCGTCGAGCCATGTGGACCGGCCGCACGCCGAACATCGGTCCGACAGGAAGCGGGTGCTCATGACCCGAGTCGCGTGGTGGCAGGAGCGGCACGCGTACACGTGATGGTGGACGGCGCGCAGACCGGCCGCACGGCCAGACCCCGGCACGCCGGACACGACGGAACGCTCCGTCATTCCAACCCCTCTCGTGCGAACTGACACGAAGGACGATTATCCAGTTTAGCGCACGAGTCACACCCGTCCGCGCGCTCTGACGCCCTATGGCGTGGCGGTGATGTCCGTGCCGATCAGAACCACGACGTCCGCTCCGTCGAGTTGCTCCTCCGTGATCCCGTCGAGGGGCGGAGCTCGAGTGATGCCCAGATCCCTCGCGAGGTTGCGGGCCACGTTTCTCTTGCCCTCGGGGTACATGACGACGGAACGCGCCAGGTCGTCGCGGCCGTCGGGAGAGTCGTCGATCCGTCCAACCTGGTACCCCTCGGCGCGGATCGCGGGCGCCACCTGATTTCCGGCCGCACCGTTCACGCCGCTCGCGTTGAACACGGCAACGGTGAACTGGCTCTTGTCGGCGAGGGGGGGCGGGTTCCCGACGGAGCCGACATCGACCGCCGGAGTCGGCGGAGGGGGCGCGGCGCTCGGGGCCGAGGCGGCGCCAGTGCTCGTACTCCCGGATGTGGCGTCCGCGCCGGACGGCCCGCTTTCGGAATCCTCGCGAAGCACCACGAACCAGACACCCCCGGCCACAAGCGCCAGCACGAGCACGCCGACGGCCACGATGCCCGCGACCTTCGCGGCCGATCGCCCGCCCGGTGCCGCCGACGCCGCCGACGCCGCCGACATGCGGGTCTGAAGCTGTTTGACCCTCTCGAGCGAGACCTCCTCCGCCGCCTGGCCGCCGGAGGCCAGGCTCTCCTCCAGCCGGCGGATCGCACGCCCGTGCCGGATCGACTGCACGAGAAGCGCGATGCCCAGGAAGAAGGCGAAGATGGCCGCTGACGGGGCCACCAGATCGAGCCATTCCACGACGAGCGAGGGTACCAGCCGACACGGCGGGCAGCGCTTCGAGCGGTCAGCCTCCGGGCGTCACCCGATAGGCGTCGAACACCGACTCGACGTTCCTGAGGCTCGCGATGAGCGTTCTCAATCCGTCGATGTCGCCCACGTCCACGACGAACCGGTCGTGGACCATGTCGTCCCGGGCGACGCACTGCGCCGAGGCGATGTTGGCGCCGCACTCCGCGAAGGCGCGCGAGATGTCCTCGAGCAGGCGCGAGCGGTCCCAGGCGTCCACGGCGATCTCGACGCGGAACGACTGGCGGTTCGCGCCGCTCCACGAGACCGGAGTGAAGCGCTCCGGGGTTTTCTGAAGCGTCCGCGCGTTGGGGCAGTCCTCTCGATGAATCGTGATGCCGCGGCCCAGCGAGATGTACCCCACGATCTCGTCGCCCGGAACCGGCTTGCAGCACTTCGCGAGGCGCACCAGGACGTCGGCGAGTCCCTCGATCTCGATTCCCAGCTCACTTGAGCTGGTCGATGTCGTGCGCCGCGGGGCGCGCGACACCTTCTCCGGGACCTGGTCCTCGCCGACCGCCTCTCCGGCGCGCAAGCGCTGGATGATCTTGTTGACGACGCTGCTGACCGAGGTCTTGCCGGATCCGATCGAGATGTAGAAGTCGTCCGCCCTGCGGAAGCCCATCCGCTGGATGACCTCGAGCAGCAGCGGAGAGCCCGCGACCCGTTGGCTGGGGAGACCGGCCTTGCGCAGCGCTTCCTGAAGCGAGTCCCTCCCGCGGTGCTCAGCGTCCTCGCGGCGTTCCTTGCTGAAGAACTGCCGGATCTTCGAGCGCGCCTTGCTGGACGCCACGAGGCCGAGCCAGTCGCGCGACGGGCCGCGCTCGCTCTTCGAGGTGAGGATCTCGACGAAGTCGCCCAACTGGAGCGTGTAGGTGAGCGGGACGATCGACCCGTTGATCTTGGCGCCGACGCAGCGGTGGCCGACATCGGTATGGACGTCGTAGGCAAAGTCCACCGGAGTGGACCCCGCGGGCAGGTTCCGCACCTCGCCCTTCGGCGTGAACACGTAGACCTCGTCCTCGTACAGGTCGCTGCGGAGCGTCTCGAGGAACTCCCCGGCGTCGGGCGTCTCGCGCTGCCAGTCCATGACCCCGTCGAGCCAGCCGTGCCGGGAATCGTCGTGTCCGCCGCCCCCACGCGCCTCGCTCTTGTAGCGCCAGTGGGCGGCCACACCGTACTCGGCGGTGCGGTGCATCTCTTGGGTGCGGATCTGGATCTCGAGCGGTTTCCCGATCGGCCCGATGACCGTGGTGTGCAAGCTCTGGTACATGTTGAGCTTGGGCATCGCCACGTGGTCCTTGAAGCGCCCTGGCATGGGCTTCCAGAGCGAGTGGATGATCCCGACGGCGCCGTAGCAGTCCTTGACGGAGTCGACGACCACCCGCATCGCGGTGAGGTCGTAGAGCTCGTTGAACTCCTTGCCCGAGCGGGACAGTTTCTCGTAGATCGAGTAGAAGTGCTTCGCCCGCCCGGTGATCTCGGCGTTTTGGATGCCGGAGGCCTCGAGCTCCCTCCGCAGGATCTCTCCTGCGTCGTGCACCTCGCCCTCACGATCGGCGCGGCGCTGGTTGATGAGCTGCTGGATCTCGCCGTACCGGCGCGGGTGCAGGCGCGCGAACGCGAGGTCCTCCAGCTCCCACTTCAGCGAGTTGATGCCGAGCCGGTGCGCGAGGGGGGCGTAGATGTCGAGCGTCTCGCGCGACTTCTGGATCTGCTTGGCCTTGGTCATGTACGCCAGGGTGCGCATGTTGTGCAGGCGGTCGGCCAACTTGATGACGAGGACGCGCAGGTCGCTCGACATGGAGACGATGAGCTTCCGGTAGTTCTCGGCTTGGCGCTCGGCCTGGCTCTCGAAGTGGATTCGCGAGAGCTTCGTCACCCCGTCGACGAGCGCGCCGACCTCCTCACCGAACTCCCGAGTGACGTCATCGAGAGTCGCCCCGGTGTCTTCGACGACATCGTGCAGCAGCGCGGCCGCGATCCCGGGCGACGGCAGCGCCAGGTCGGTGCAGATGCGAGCGACCCCGAGGGGGTGCGTGATGAAGGGCTCGCCCGAATGCCGCCGCTGGCCGCGATGGTGGCTCTCCGCGAACGCGTAGGAACGCTCGATCAGGTCGCGGTTGGGACTCGGCTCGTAGGCGCCGACCAGCTCCACGAGCTCCCCGACCGGGCTCGGCTCGCGATCGACGAGGGGCTGAGGATGAACCGCGGAGTCCGCCACGCATCAAGAGTATCGCCCCGGGGCGGCGTGGTCTTGGGTCGTGGAGGCCGTCTGAGAAGGAACCTCTACCCCAGGGCGACTCCGGCGTCGACCGCGCCCGCCAGATCCATGTCGTGAACGACGCCCAGGAAGCGGCGCGCGCCTTCAAGGCGATCGAGGCTCTCGCGGTAGCGTGGGGAATCGGCCAGGTCGCGACGCTCGGTCACGGGAAGGGGCCGCACCACCTCATCCGACAGCGAGACCAGCCCCACGTCCGCCATGACAAGAAGCGCCGACGCCACCGCGTATCGCCCCGCGAAGCTGCCGGCCCGCTCGAGAACCTCCTCCCCCTCGCCGGTCAGGTCGAGCGCTCCGCGCTCGGCGATCGCCCGCCACAGCGCCGCGGCCAGCGGACGCAGGTCGAGGCTCGATTCGACCACATCCCGGGCGAACGCGATCTCGTCGGGGCCGAACAGCAGGTGCATGTGATGGCCGGCGACCCGGGCGCGAAGCCACGCTGCGCTCTGCTCATCTGCCGGCGGATCGATCAGGGCCACGTGAACCCCCTCCGGAATCGCCACGCCGGGCAGGGCGGACAGATCGATCAGACCCACGACGGCGCCACGTCGGGCGGCCTCGCCCAGCGCCCGGCCGTCGCCCCCCCGCGGGACGACCACGCCCTCGGCCCCGAGCCGGTCGGGGCGAAGTACCGTATCGAGGGCCCGGGCGCGCCGTCCGACATCGGCGACGAGGCCCACGA
>JAUVQP010000092.1 GCA_030598075.1 Miltoncostaeaceae bacterium
CCCCGCATCGGCGACCGCCAGGCGGGCCGCCGCCACGGAGAACTGGCTGAACCGGTCCATTCGGCGGGCGGTCTTGCGCTCGAGGTAGTCCTCCGCGCGGAAGTCATCGACCTCGCAGGCGATCGTCACCCGATGGCCCGTGGTGTCGAAGCTCCTGATCGCTGCGGCGCCACTGCGGCCCGCCGCCGCAGCCTCCCACACGTCCTCGTGCCCGATACCGATCGGGCTGACGATGCCGATGCCGGTGACGACGACCCTGTCGCTGTCGTCCGCGCTCAACCGTCGACCTCGCACATCGCGATGACGGCGTTGTGGCCCCCGAACCCGAAGCTGTTGCTGAGGGCTGCGCGGATGCGCATGGGCCGCGGAGCGCCGATCACGTGATCCACACCCTCGCACTCCGGATCCAGCTTCTGCAGGTTGATGGTCGGCGGCGCGATGTCGTGGCGGACGGCCAACGCGGTGAGGGCGCCTTCGAAACCACCCGCCGCACCCATGCCGTGTCCGTGCATGGATTTGGTCGAGCTGACCGCGGTCTCGCGCGCGTGCGCGTCGCCGAGCGCTTCGCGAATGCCCGCGACCTCGACACTGTCTCCGGTGGGCGTCGAGGTTCCATGCGCGTTGACGTAGTCGATCTCCTCCGGATCCAGGCCGCCGTCGGCGAGGGCCGCGCGCATCGCTCCGACCTGCCCACGCCGGCTCGGGTCGGGCTCGGTCAGGTGGTAGGCATCCCCGTTGAGCGCGTAGCCCACCAACTCGCAGTACGGCTCCGCGCCACGGGCGGCAGCGTGCTCCGCCTCCTCGAGCACCAGGATCGTCGCGCCCTCCGCCGCGACGAAGCCGTCGCGGTCGGCGTCGAAGGGCCGGCTTGCTCCCGCAGGGTCATCGTTGCGGCGCGACAGGGCCCGGGTGGCGTCGAGCGCCGCCATGCAGAACGGGGTAACGCCCGCCTCGGTGCCTCCCGCGAGCATGATCGTCGCCGCCCCGCGTCGCACGACGTCGCCGCCTTCGCCGATGGCGTTGGTCCCCGAGGCGCAGGCGGACACGGGCACGACCAACGGACCGCCGAGGCCGAGCTGCATCGAGATCTGACCGGCTCCCATGTTGGGGATGCAGCTTGGAAGGGTGAGCGGCGACATGCGCTCGGGGCCTCGCTCGATCAGCCTGCAGTAGGCGCTCTCGTAGGTCTCGTTGCCGCCGTTGCCGCTGGCGATCGACGCTCCGGCGTTCGACCCCAGCTGGTCCGAGCCGAGCCCCGCGTCCTCCACCGCCATGCGGGCGGCGGCCACGGCCATCTGGGCCATGCGGTCCATGCGTCGCGCCGAGCGCCGGTCGATGAAGTCCTCGGGGTCGAAGTCGTCGACCTCGCAGGCCACCTGGCACAGGTGGTCGGACGGATCGAAGCGCGTGATGCGTCCCGCCCCCGACTGCCCCTCCAGAGCGGCGGCCCAGTTGCGCTCGGTGCCGATGCCGAGGGGAGTGACCATTCCCAGACCGGTCACCACGACCCGGCGCCGCGCGCCGTTCCTCACAACGCCAGGCCCCCATCAACATCGAGGACGGCGCCCGTGATGAACGACGATCGATCGGAGCACAGAAACGACACCGGGCCGGCGATGTCCCGCGGCTCGCCCAGCCGCCCCAGCGCGGTTCGCTCCAACAGAGCGTCGCGCCACTCGTCGGTGAGGCCGTCGGTGAGCCGCGTCTGGATCATGCCCGGCGCGACGGCGTTCACGCGGACACCCCGCGGAGCGAGCTCGCGCGCGAGAGAGCGGACGACCCCGAGAAGGCCGGCCTTGGACGCCGCGTAGTTGGCTTGCCCGGCATTGCCGACGCGCCCGACGATCGAGGAGATGGCCACGATGCTGCCGGATCGCCGCCGGGCCATCCCGCGGGCCGCGACGCGCATGACGTAAAAGGCGCCGGCGAGGTTCACCTCGATGGGCTCCATGAAAGCGTCGCGATCCATGCGAAGGGCGGGCCCGTCGCGGGTGATGCCGGCGTTGGCGACGAGCGCGTCGATGGGGCCGAGCCTTTGCTCGGCCTCGAGGATGACTTCGGACGCGCGATCCGGATCCCGCGCGTCAGCCTGGAAGCTGAGCGTCCGACGCCCCGCGCGCTCGACGGCCGCCTCGGTCTTCTCCGCACCGGCGGAGTCATCGGCGTAGGTCAGCGCCACGTCGAAGCCGTCCTCCGCGAGCGCGACCGCGCAGGCTGCGCCGATGCCCTTGCTGCCCCCCGTGACGAAGGCGACGCCCACGGGCGTCACCGACTCGCGATTGCGGCCAGGGCGAGGAGGTCCTCGGGCTCGCCCAAGTGGGCGGTCTCGACGTCGCTGCGGATTCGCCGCACGAGCCCCGTGAGGACGCGTCGCGGCCCGAACTCCACAAACCGATTGGCGCCCATGTCCGACGCCGCGCGCACGGCTGCGGTGAAGCGCACGGGGACCGTGAGCTGCGAGGCGAGGAGCGCTCGGAGGCGTTCGCCGTGCTCGAGCGCGGCGGACGTCGCGGACAGGAACGGCAGCGAGGGCGCCGATAGCCGCACGGTGCTGAGTGCTTCGCGAAGCCGATCCGTGGCCGGGGCCATGAGGGACGAGTGAAACGCCCCGTCGATGTCGAGGCGGCGTGTCCTGATGCCCCTCGATCGCGCCAACTCGAGCAGTCGGTCGACGCCGCGACGGGCTCCCGACGCGACCACCTGGCCGGGGCAGTTGTAATTCGCGGGCCAGACATCGCCCGCCTCTGCGCAGAGCGCCTCGACATCGGTGTCGGTGAGGCCCAGCAGCGCTGCCATCGACCCCGGGACGGCGCGGCTGACCTCGGTCGCCGCCTCGGCGCGTTCGGCCACTACCCGCAGCGCTTCGTCGAAGGCCAGCGAGTCGCAGGCGACGAGGGCCGAGTACTCGCCCAGGCTGTGTCCCAGCGCGACACCGCCGACGATGTCGTGCTCGCGCGCCACCCGAAACGCGGCGACCGAGGTCGTGAGGATCGCCGGCTGACACGTCGTCGTCGCCATCAGTTCGTCCCTCGGGCCCTCGAAGCAGACGCGCGCGAGGTCGAAGCCCAAGACGTCGTTGGCCTCCTCGAAGGTCTCCCGAGCGACCGAGAACGCCTCGGCGAGGCCCTTGCCCATGCCGACCTGTTGTGCCCCTTGGCCGGGGAAGAGGAACGCGATCAGCGCGTCGCTCCGAGGTTCACAAGGGCGTGGAATGTGCGGTGGAGCCCCATCTGATGTCCGTCCTTTGCGGCGCGGGTGTCCGCGTTTGCGTTCTCCACGGCCTCGGCTCGCGCCGATGGGCCAGATGCGCCGGCCGCGGGATGCTAGCCCCAGCGATGGCGCGCGGTCAACTCTCGCTCGCCTCCACCCGTGGGTTGTGCTTGCGTTAAGGGACTGGAGTTTGGACCGAGTTTTACGCGGAGCTTACCCGAACGACCCTACCCTGCGATGCGTCCTCGTTCGAAAAGGGGTATCTGCATGAGGCTCAAACACCGCACCGCCGTGCTCGCGTCCGCCGGCGCCATCGCCGTCGCCGGAGTGGGCGCCGCCATCGGCTTCGCCGCGGGGGGTGGCGGCAGCCACTCCCAGGCGTTCGCCGAGGCGCTCAGCGCGCGAGTGGGCACCGAGATCACCCCGGAGCAGATCGAGCAGGCCCGCCTCGACGTGGCGCGTGAGCGTCTCGCGGAGGCCGTCAAGGAGGGCCGCCTGACCCAGGAGCGGGCGGACGAGATGCTCGAGCGTTTGGCGGAGGCGCCCGAGCGGCGCGCCCAGCGAGGCGAGCTCCGCGGACAGCGACACGAGATGCGCGCCGCGGTCGATGAGGCGGTGGCCGGCTTCCTCGGTCTAAGCACCGACGAGCTGCACGACGAGCGCCGTCAAGGAAACTCCCCCGCCGAGATCGCCAAGGCTCAGGGCAAGCAGCGCTCAGCGCTCCTCGACGTCGTCAAGAAGTCCGTTCAGGAGGGTGCGAAGGCAGCCGGGATCGAGGCGCCAGGGGGAGAGGACCTCCAAGAGCTGGCCGAGCGTATCGTCGACGGCCACGGGCCCGGCGCCCGAGGGTTCCGACATGGCCCGGGGCCGCGGGGCCCCGGAGGGTTCGGCGGCTTCGGGCCCGGCGGCCCGTAGTCGGCGGGTGACGAGGAGAGAGGCGCGTCGTGAGGGTCTTGGTCGTGGAGGACGAGCCCGATCTTTGCGACGCCCTCGTTCGAGGGCTGCAGCGCGAGGGCTACGCCGTGGACTCCGCCGAGGATGGGCTCGCCGCTGTCGCGTCCGGCTCCGCCACGCCCTATGACCTGATCGTGCTCGACCTCAGCCTTCCGGACCTGGACGGCATCGAGGTCTGCCGGCGGCTTCGCGCCGCCGACTCGCCTCCGCTCGTGCTCATGCTCACGGCACGGGACGGAATCGACGACCGCGTGGCCGGGCTCGATGCGGGCGCCGACGACTACCTCGTCAAACCGTTCGACTTCCGCGAGCTCAGCGCGCGCCTCCGCGCCCTCGCCCGGCGTGAGACGCCCGGCCGGCCCGACGTTTTGGAGCTCGGCGGACTCACTCTCAATCCCGCCAACCGAGACGTCCTCGCCGACGGAGAGCCCGTCACGCTGACCGCGAAGGAATGGTCCGTGCTTGAGTACCTCATGCGTCAGGCGGGCGACGTCGTCAGCCCCGAGAAGCTGCTGGAGCACGTATGGGACGACCAGGTCGATCCGTTCACGAACACGGTAAGGGTCCAGGTGGGGACGCTTCGCCGGAAGATCGGACCGGAGCGCATCCAGACGGTGGTGGGAGCGGGGTACCGGCTGGTCGATCCCGCGGCCGAGCGTCTGTCCGGCTCCGCCTGACGCTCTGGTACTCGGCGCTGCTCGTCGCGGCGTCGGCGGTCATGCTGGCGGGCATCTACGCGGCCGTCGCCTCCCAGGCCGACTCCACGCCCCTGGCCGACCGAGACGTCGTCCGCGAGCGTGTCGAGGAGGCGCGCCGATCCGGCCTGCCTCCGCCGCTCGTTTCCCGCGCCCTGCGCAGCCAGGCACGGCAGGAGCTCTTCGAGCGCGAGGTCAACCGCGAGATGCTCCGGCGCCTCCGGACCGCCGGTCTGGCTGGGCTTGGCGGCATCCTTCTCATCTCCCTCGCGATCGGCTACGTCGTCGCCGGCCGCGTGCTCAGGCCCGTCAGCGAGATCATGCTGCGCGCCCGAGAGCTCGGTGAACGCACGCCCGACCTCTCGGGGCGGATCGACCTGGGCGGACCCGATGACGAGCTGCGGGAGTTGGCCGACACACTGGACGGGTTCCTCGACAGAACGGAGGCGGCCATGACCAGCCAGCGTCGCTTTCTGGCGGACGCGGCCCATGAGCTGCGGACACCCGTCGCCGCGGCGAAGACGACGATCGACGTCGCGTTGGCGGACACCGATGCCGACCTCGCCGAGCACCGGCGCGCGGAGGGGGTCGTACAGCGCCAGCTCGAGAGGATGGGACGGCTGATCTCCGACCTGCTGGTGCTCGAGCGCGGCAACGGCACCCGGCGAGAGCTGCTCGACCTTCGGATCGCCGTCGGTGCAGCGGCCGGTGACCTCGCGCCGCTCGCGCGACAGCACGGGGTGACGCTCGACGTCATCCCCGGGCCCCGCGCTCCGGTCAGCGTCAATCCCGACGAGCTCGCGCGCATCCTGGGCAACCTGGTCGAGAACGCGATCGTCCACAACCGAGAGGGCGGGCGCGTGACGCTCGAGGTCGCCGTCGCGCACGGACGGGTCCGGGCATCGGTCGCCGACGATGGCCCGGGCATCCCGGCGGAGCGCCAGGAGGAGATCTTCGGCCGGTTCCACCGTCTGCGCTCCAGGTCGCGCGGGACCGGCCTGGGGCTCGCGATCGCGCGCGAGCTGGCCCGGGCGAGCGACGGCGATGTCACGGTCGCGAGCGAGCAGGGACGCGGAGCGACGTTCTTCCTGGATCTTCCCGAAGCCTGAGAGCCCGTCTCACAACCAGGCGCCCCCCCTGCGCCCCTCGGGCCTACGCTCAGCCCTCCGCCGCGCGGGTTGCCGCGACAGCCTCGAGGAGATCGACGGCGTCGGCCTGAGAGCGGGCGAACACGACGAACTGCGCCTGGTCGTCGGAGTTGACCGCCACGACGCCCCCCTGCCCGTCGTAGATCCGCACTCGGCCGGCCTCGCTGTCGACGAAGCGAGGCTCCTCGTCCCGGATGCCATCCTCGATCGCGCCGACGACGCTGGCGTTCGCCGGCTCGATGCCCATGAGCAGGGCGACGTCGTCGCCGCTGATCGCCTGGGCGGACTCCGCGCCCTTCACGAGGCCGGCTGGGAAGTTGATGTTCAGCGTCTGCGCGTCCACGCCGGACAGGCTCCAACGCGGCACCTGCCGGGGCACGATGTCGCCCAGCGGTTGGTCGGTCGCGGGCCCCGGGTCCGCCAAATCGAGGTCGGTGCCTCCGCTCCGCGATGACAGCACGACCAGGAGCACGATGACGTCGATGACCGCCAGCCCCCCACCCACGGCGGCGGGGATCACCCTCGGGGGCCGGACGGTAGCTTGGGGCCGAGAAGCGGGTGGGCGGGGCGCC
>JAUVQP010000064.1 GCA_030598075.1 Miltoncostaeaceae bacterium
CGAGGGCGCCCCGCGCCGGCCCCCTGGGTTTTCTCGAGGCGTGGCGAACGGCTCCTGACGGGCACCATCGGGTCGCAGGGGCTCGCCCGACCCCCGACCCCGCGGCGACGGACGCCGGGGCTAGACTCCGTCCGGTCAATCGCGCCTACCGCCGGGAGGTTCGTTCGTGCCCGCTGCCCTCGCGCCGCCGGAGCTCTGCATCACAACAGTGCGCACGCTCGCCATCGACGCGGTGCAGAGAGCCAACAGCGGCCATCCAGGGGCGCCGATGGGGCTGGCTCCGGTCGCTTGGACGATGTTCTCGCGCCATATGCGGCACGCGCCCGGCGCGCCGCGTTGGCCCAACAGGGATCGTTTCGTCCTCTCGGCGGGCCATGCCTCCGCCATGCTCTACGCCCTCCTGAACCTCACGGGCTACGACCTCACCGTGGACGAGCTCAGGCGCTTCCGGCAGCTCGGCTCCGAGACGCCCGGGCACCCCGAGCGCGGCGACACAGCGGGCGTCGAGATCACCACCGGGCCCCTGGGCCAGGGTCTGGCGAACGCCGCCGGGCTCGCGCTTGCGGAACGCATGCAGGCCGAGCGCTTCAACCGCCCGGGGTACGACCTCGTCGACCACCGGACCTGGTTCATCTGCTCGGACGGCGACCTCATGGAGGGCATCTCCCACGAGGCCGCGTCGCTGGCCGGATTCCTCGGTCTCGAGCGCCTCATCGGGGTATACGACGACAACCACATCAGCCTGGACGGGCCCACCAGCCTCTCCTTCGGGGAGGACATCCCGGCGCGGTTCGCGGGCTACGGCTGGCGCGTCATGACCATCGGGGACGGAAACGACCTCGATGTGATCGACGCCGCGCTCGACGAGGCGGCGGTTCCCGACGGGCGGCCGACGCTCATCGCCCTGCGAACGCACATCGGCTACGGATCGCCCAACAAGCAGGACAGCTCGAAGGCGCACGGCTCGCCCCTCGGCAAGGACGAGGTTGCGGCCACCAAGCGGGTCTACGGCTGGCCCGAGCAGCCGACGTTCCTGATCCCAGATGAGGTCGCGGCGTGGCGGGACGCCCTGGCCGAGGCGGGCGAACAGCACGTCCGCGAGTGGCAGACGGTCCACGACGCCTACGCGCAGGCCTTCCCCGAGCTCGCCGCCGAGTTCGACCGAACGGTCGAGGGGCGCCTGACGGATGGCTGGACACGCTCGATTCCCGCGTTCGGACCGGACGACGCCATGGCCACGCGGAGGTCGTCCGGCATCGTTCTCAACGCGCTGGCCGACGCGCTCCCCGAGCTGGTGCAGGGGGCAGCCGACCTCTCGGGGTCGACGGACACGACGCTCACCGGGTACGGGCGGATTTCGCCCGGGTCGTTCGCCGGACGGAACATCTACTTCGGGGTCCGCGAGCACGCGATGGGCGCCATCACGAACGCATTGGCCGTCTACGGAGGGTTCCGGCCCATCTGCTCGACGTTCTTCACGTTCTCGGACTACATGAAGAACACCATCCGGCTCGCCGCGCTCATGCGCGCGCCGAGCATCTTCGTCTTCACCCACGACTCCATCGGGCTCGGCCAAGACGGTCCCACGCACCAGCCCATCGAGCATCTGGCGGCGCTCCGGGCGATTCCCGACCTCGTCACGATTCGGCCGGCCGACGCGGCCGAGACCGCCGAGGCGTGGCGTCTGGCGATCGGGCGGGCGGAGGGCCCGACGGCGCTCGTGCTGACGCGGCAGACGCTGGCGGTCCTGCCGGGCCCGCACGATGTCGAACGCGGCGGCTACCTCGTGCGCGACGGCGAGGATTGCGCGCTGCTCGGAACGGGCTCGGAGGTGCAGGTGGCACTCGACGCCGCCGAGCTTCTGGCAACCGAGGGCATCGAGGCGCGCGTGGTCTCGCTTCCCTCGTTCGAGTTGTTTCGCCGGCAGGACGCCGGCTACCGCGACGCGGTCCTCCCGCCGGCCATGCGTGCTCGGGTGGGCGTGGAGGCCGCGAGCCCGCTTGGCTGGCACGAGTTCGTCGGGCTTGACGGCGCCGTGGTCGCCCTCGACCGATTCGGCGCGTCCGCGCCGGGGCCGGTGGTCATGGAGGCGCTGGGGATCACGCCTCAGGCGGTCGCGGCGGCGGCAACGAGGATCATCTAGGGCTCAACATGAGACTGAGTGTCCGCACCTTGCCCGGTGCCTACGCCCGTCTGAGCGGAGCGGGAGTCTCGCTTGATCCGGGCGGGCTCGTGAGGTCCCGTGGGGAGCCGATGCGGGCCTCGTGCCCCCGGTTGGCGAGCGTCGCGGCGCGCGAGACGTGGGGCGGATCGCAGCCCGAGGCCCGAAGGACACCGACGAACATGCTCAGCGCGCACCCTCCGTCCCCCGCCGAGGCGGGTCGGCGATGACGCCCGCGCCCGTGGCAGACGAGTTCGACCTCGGCGCACGTCTTATGCGCGTGCCGCCACCGTCGACCATCGTCATCTTCGGCGCGTCGGGGGATCTGACCCGGCGCAAGCTCATGCCTGCCCTCTTCAGCCTGGCCGACAAGCAGCTTCTTCCTCAGGAGACCGCGATCGTGGGCTTCGCCCGGCGGGAGAAGACCGACGACGAGTACCGGGCTCAGGTGCGAGCCGATATCCACAGCCTCGGCGGGGTCCAGGACATCGACAGCGAGGTGTGGAAGAGCTTCGCGGATCGCCTGCACTACGTGAGCGCCAGCTTCGACGAGCCCGGCGCCTTCGAGCGCCTCCGCGACATCCTCGGCGAGCTCGACCGCGAGCGGGGAACGCGCGGAAACCGCGTCTACTACCTCGCGACGGCGCCGACCTTCTTCGCGTTGATCGCCGAGCGCCTCGGCGAGACGGGGCTCGCCGGTCAGGACCCGCGAGGAGACCGTTTCGTGCGGGTCATCGTCGAGAAGCCCTACGGGTCCGACCTCACGACCGCGCGTGAGCTGAACGACAGGCTCTGCGACGTGTTCCAAGAGGAACAGGTCTACCGCATTGACCACTACCTCGGGAAGGAGACGGTCCAGAACCTGATGGTGCTGCGTTTCGGCAACGCCATCTTCGAGCCGATCTGGAACCGTCGCTACGTGGATCACGTACAGATCACGGTCGCGGAATCCCTCGGGGTGGGCAGCCGGGGCGGCTACTACGACCGGAGCGGCGCCCTTCGGGACATCGTCCAGAGCCACGTCATGCAGGTGCTGTCGATCGTCGCCATGGAGCCGCCCGCCCGGTTCGAGGCGCGCGAGGTGCGCGACGAGAAGGTCAAGGTCCTGCGGGCGATTCGCGAGTTCGACGCGGCCTCAACGGCCGCCGAAGCCGTACGCGCCCGCTACACAGCCGGCTGGGTGGACGGCGAGGCGGTGCCCGGGTACCTCGACGAGGGTGGGGTCGACCCCGAGTCCCGCACCGAGACCTACGTGGCCATGCGGGTGCTCATCGATAGCTGGCGCTGGGCGGGAACGCCGTTCTACATTCGCACGGGCAAGCGGCTCCCCAAGCGAGCGACGGAGGTCGCCATCCAATTCAAGAACGCGCCGCTGCTGCCGTTCGTGACCAGCGGCGTCGAGACGGTCGCGCCGAACCTCTTCGTTCTTCGCATCCAGCCGAACGAAGGCGCGTCCCTGCGCTTCCAGGCCAAGGCCCCCGGTCCGCAGCTGGACCTGCGCAGCGTCAGCATGGATTTCTCGTACGGGACGTCCTTCCTCGGCGAGTCGCCCGCCGCCTACGAGCGGCTGCTGCTGGACTGCATGCTGGGGGACGCGACGCTCTTCGCGCGCTGGGATGAGGTGGAGCGCGCGTGGGAGATCTTCCAGGGCATGATCGACGCGTGGGAGGGGGACGAGGCTCCCCTGGCCACCTATCCGGCCGGATCGTGGGGTCCGAGCGAGGCCGACGCACTCATCGCCGGCGACGGTCGAGGGTGGCACCGCCCATGACGAGCGACGGCCGCAGCGGGACGATCCTCCCCGACGACCGCGTGGCCGTGCGCGCCGCCCTTCGCCGGCTGGCCGAGCTTCGTGAGGAGCACGGCGGCGGCGGCCCCACCACCCTCGCCGGCGTGCTCAACCTCGTGGCGGTCGCCGCCAACAGCGAGGCGGCCGAATCGATCTCCGACGACATCGGTCGGCTCGCCGACCACCATCCGTCGCGCACCATCATTCTCCGCTTCTCCGACGGACCAGGCGGCATCGACGCGGTCGTGTCGTCGTCCTGCGGGCTCGGCGGCGCCGCGGAGAGCGTGTGCGTCGAGACCATCGCGCTCACGTTTCACGAACGCGGCTCGGAGGGCGCCGCGAGCGCCGTCGTCCCGCTGTTGCGCTCGGAGCTGCCGTGCTTTCTCTGGTGGCCGGAGGTGCCCGAGGCCGAGAGCCGGCTCCTTCGCAGCCTCGCCGCGTTCTCGAACCGCATCATCACGGAGTCGTGGCACGCCGAGAGCGGCGTCGCGGCCGTTCGCGCGCTGAACGCCGCCACGACGGCGTACGATGCCGGCCTCACCGACTTGGCGTGGGCGGCGATCACACCCTGGCGCCAACTCCTCACCCAGATCACCTGGCCCGATGACATCCGTGCCCTCCGCGACGGACCCACCGCCATCTCGGTCGCGTTCGCGTGCGGGGAGCCCTCGGCGAAGAGCCTGCTCATGGCGGGCTGGCTGCGCGACGCGCTGGGCGACGGAACCCTGATCGACCTCCAGGCGCGGCCGGGTCGCTCGGGGCGCATCGAGTCCGTCGCGCTCGAAGGGCCGGGAGGCCTGCAGCTCGCGGTGGAGCGCATCGGCGAGCGGCCCGCGGTCGCCCTCTCGGCCCAGCGGGCGGGCCACGCCGAGGTGCGCCGCGTTCTCCCCCTTCGCCTCCCCGAGCGCGTCGCGCTGCTGGCCGGAGAACTCGATATTCAGGGCCGGGATCAGCCGTTCGAGCGTGCGGCAGCGGCCGCGGTCGCCAACGCCGCGGTATGAGCGAGCCCATCATCGTCAGGGTGGCCGACGCCGCGGCGCTCGCCGACGAGGCGGCGGCGCGCATCGAGAACGTCGCTCTGGACGAGCCGGGCGACCGCAGCATCGGTATCGCCCTGTCGGGAGGGCGGACGCCCAAGGCGGCCTATCAACATCTCGCCGCTCGCTGCCCGCCATGGAGACGGCTCGAGTTCTTCTTCGGCGACGAGCGCGCCGTGCCGCCTGACGATCCCGCCAGCAACTTCCTGATGGCGTGGGAGGCCTTCCTCTCCCGGGTGCCCCTGTCGCCCGATCAGGTGCATCGAATCCGCGGAGAGCTGCCCCCCGAGGAGGCGGCGAGAGCCGCGGCGCGCGACCTCGCGGAGTCCGTGTCGGGGAACCCGCCCCGGCTCGACCTCGTCGTGCTCGGAATGGGCCCGGACGGACACACGGCGTCGCTCTTCCCGGGGGCGCCCGAGCTGGAGGAGACCGTGCGAACGATGGTCCCGGTCCACCGACCCGAGCTGCCACAGCCCTGGCGCGTGTCGATGACCCTGCCGGTGCTGAACGCCGCGGCCCGCGTCATGTTCCTCGTTGCGGGCGAGGACAAGGCCGACGTGGCCGCACGGGCCGTCGCGGGCGACGTCGAGCTACCCGCCGGTCGGGTCCGCCCATCCGACGGCGAGCTCACCTGGGTCATCGCCGAGGACGCCGCCCGCCTCCTGTAGACAGGCCACGACGGCGTCGGGGTCGTCCGCCAAGCGCACGAGCGCGAGGTCGCGGGGCTCGACGATGAGCGATGCCTCGAGAGCGCGCAGTATCGTCGCCCAGCGCGGGCCCATCAGCACGAGCATCCGCCCCTGGTTCTCGCCCGCCTGACGGCAGTTCCAGGCCACCGCCGCCTCCGCCAGCGTGCCGACCCCGCCCGCCACGGCGACCCAGGCATCGGCCGTGAGCAGCATCTCGATGCGGCTGGTGAGGCTGGGCGCGGGGCGCTCCTCGGCGACCCAGGCGTTGGGCGCTCGGCGCTCTCCCCACCCCGCCATCGTCACGCCCACCACGTGACCTCCGGCGGAGCGAGCGCCCTCGGAGACCGCCGCCATCGCGCCGTCATAGCCGCCGGTCATGACGTCGGCGCCCGCTCGGGCCAGCAACTCGCCCAGACGGCGAGCCTCGGAGTACTCGGGGTCGTCCGGCAGCAGCCGGGCGCTGCCGAAAACCGCGACGGTAGGAGACCACAGCGGCTCTGGCTCGCTCACGGGAGCAGAAGGCGGGCCTGGTCGACGACGGCGTCGCCCTCGGCGTCGGCGCGCGCTCGATCCGAGGCCGGAGTCACGGGCTCCCCATCGTCGAGCAAGCCAGGGCTGAGCGGCTGCCCCGTGCGCTCACCGGCCGACTCGAGCCAATCCGGCGGGAGCTGCGGAGGAAGCTCCACGCCGAGCATCTCGGCGAACAGCATGGCCCACGCCCGCGGCACCACGTCGAAGGTGTACCCGCCTCCGCCGAGCGCCACCCAGCGGCCGCCGGCCACGTCGAGCGCGAGCTCATGAAGCGTCCGGTACACGGCCGGGAACGTGGGCATGGTCACGGTGAGGTGGGCGAGCGGATCCGAGTGATGCGGGTCGGCGCCGTCCTGAGTGACGATGACATCCGGGCGGAACGCCTGCACCGCCGGGACGATGACCTCCTCGATGGCGCGGCGGTACGGGCGGTCGCCCGCATACGGCGGGAGCGGAATGTTGACCGCCGTGCCGAGGGCGTCCCCCACCCCGCGCTCGGCCAGGCCACCGGTCCCCGGGAACAGATAGCGCCCGGACTCGTGCACCGACGCGGTCAGCACCCGGGGCTCCTCGTAGAAGATCCACTGTGTGCCGTCGCCGTGGTGAACATCGATGTCGATGTACGCGACCCGCTCGGCCCCGGCGTCGAGCAGCGCCTGGATCGCGACCGCCGGATCGTTGTAGACACAGAACCCCGCGGCGCGATTCGCGAAGGCGTGATGCAGTCCGGCCCCACAGACGAAAGCCTGGCTGGCGCGCCCGTCCCAGACGGCCTCCGCGCCCGCGACCGCCGCCCCGCACGCGCTCCCCGCCGCCTCGTGCATGCCGGCGAACGCCGGAGTGTCGCCGGCCGCCGCCAGGCCCCACTGGGCCGCCTCCCAGGAAGATGCGAGGGCCGGACTCGCCCCGAAGCGGCGCACCGCGGCGACGTAGGCCGGGGCGTGAACGCGCGCGATGCGCTCGTCGGGCGCCGGGTCCGGCGTGACGACCTCGACGTCCGCGCGGGCGAGCATTCCGTACGCGCGAATCAGGTCGCCGGCGAGCTCCCGGCGAAGAGGGGTGAACGGGTGATCGTCGCCGAGGTCGTACCGCGCGCCGAGGGTGGTCTCCACGAAGAGGGTCGGAGGCATGGCCTTTGAGCGTAGTCGGTCCGTCTCGGCCGTGTCCCGGAGGCTTCGCCGGGCGCTGAGGCGACGATCTTCTTGGTGCCGGCGCACGTCCGGCGGACCGACGCGAGGGCCTCCGAGGCCACGGCGAGTTGGCCGGCGGGCTCGTTCAGCTCGACCTGGGCCTCGCGCTGGGAGGCCAAGCGCTCGTCGACCGTCTCGGACGGCGCCCGGCCCCACAGCGAGGGACGCTCCGCCGAAGCCTGCGCACTGGAGACGGTCCGGCGAGCGAATGACCGCTAGGACACGCTGGACACCACGACGTTCCACGGCTCGATGCGCCATGCGGTGACAAGCCCGGCGGCCACGTACGGGTCGGCGGCGGCGAAGCGCTCGATCTCGGCGGCGTCGACGCCCCTGAACACGATCGCCGCACCGGACACCGGATCGCCGGTGGCCCCCGCCATCAGGATCTCGCCACGGCCTGCGCGCTCGCGAATGCGCTCCAGGTGCTCGTCCCGGTACGGGCCGCGACGCTCGATGACGTCGGCGGCGTAGTCGTAGCGGAGAATGTGCAGCCGACCGGTCATGACGGGCGGGTCACGCTGACGCGCAGCGTGTAGGAGCCGTGCCCGGATCGAGCGTAGGCGTTCACGTAGTAGCGCCCGGTGCGCTCGGCCGTGGTCGCGACGATCTCGCGACGGCCCCGCGTTCCGCTGAAGTCGGCGAGGTTGCGCCGAACGTTCGCCTGGCTCTCGGTGCTGACGGTGCGGGTTCCGGCACGCCAGAGGTAGAGGTCGACCTGGCCCTTGCCGTGGGTGAGCACGGCGCGAAGGCGCTCACCGCGCCGCGCGGTGACGGCATAGACATCATCGACGTCGTCCGAGCGATCGATGAACGCCTCGTAGACGAGCGGCTTGCCCGGCAGCGGGCGCCGGTGCCGCTTCACGTACTTGATGTCATCGTTGACCTCGTCGAGGTCGTCGGGCGGGGCTCGCAGCGTGACGGCGGCCAGCGGGTTGACCACGCCCGCGCCCGACCGGCTGTCGCGCCCGCGGGGCGGCACGTC
>JAUVQP010000009.1 GCA_030598075.1 Miltoncostaeaceae bacterium
GCAGAGAACAGCGCGGTTCGCGAGCTCGCGAGCACGCCGGCGCTCGAGAAGATCGAGGACGTCATGCGCAGCCTGACCGACGACGAGAGAGCGGTCGCGGCGAGCGGCCTCCTGGCAGGGCTCGTCATCGACGAGAACCGGCCGGAGTACGAGAGGGGTGACTTCCTGATCCGGGCCATCCACGGTGGCGATCCCCGCAGCGGCGAGCTTCGCGTCGGCGAACGGGTGCGCGTCGGGCAGACGATGCGCCTGCACGTGCGCGACGCCGACTCCGCCGGCGAGGATCTGCGACAGGCCCTCGCCAAGTCGCGCCCGACCCTCCAGGACGCCACGGCCGGCGGCGCCCTCGTCTTCACGTGTAACGGACGCGGAGCGCGCATGTTCGACATTGCCGACCACGACGCGGCGGCTGTCGCGGCCGAGCTGGGGGCTCCACCTACCGCGGGCATGTACTGCAACGGCGAGATCGGGCCGGTCGGAGGACATAACTTCCTTCACGGCTTCACAGCCACGATAGCTCTGTTCGGGCGGTAGCTGCGCCGCGCGCATAGAACATGACACGTCGCCTGCCATGTAACGTCAGCCGGTGATTTCACTATATTTGGGCGTAACATCCCTCCCCTCGAGAGGATTGACATGAGCGAAGAGGCCGGCGCTCCGCAGCACGGGAAGATCGGCGAGCAGATCTTCGAACAGGTCGAGCGGCTCGTCTCGGCGGAAAAGCTCACCAGGACCCAGGCATTCCAACGGATCTCCGACGAGACCGGGCGGCGCCCCGGCACCGTCGCGGCCAACTACTACAGGATCGCCCGCCTGCGCGGGGCGCCCCTCAAGCGCCGGCGGCCGAGGGCGGGGCGGGGCGGGGCGTCCGGCCAGACGGACGGCGCGGCGGCTCTGGCCAGCGCCCAGGAGGCGCTGGCGGAGCTAGCCGGGGTCGTCAAGCGCCAGGATGCCGAGCTGACGAGACTGCGCGAGCACTCGGTCCAGCTCGACCGGCTCAAGCGATGGATGGACAAGAACATGTAGCGCGCGTCGCGCGGCCGTCAGGCGACGGCGACCGGATGTTTCTCGCCGGCGACGGCAAGCGCCGCCGGCACATCGGCGAGGCTGACAGACGATCCGAGCAGCTCGCCGAGCGGCAGAGCGCGCCGCGCGATGAGATCGAGAGCGGAGCGCACGGCGCCGGGCGTGTGGTGGTAGGAACCCCGGATCGTGAGTTCGCCGTAGTGGAGGGGATCGGTCGGCAGGATGACCTCGCTCCCCGCGGGGCAACCTCCGTGGAGGAGCACCTCGGCCCCCGGCGACGCCAGACGCACGGCGGCCTGCCACGCTTCGGGGCGGCCGACGGCCTCGATGACGACGTCAGCTCCGAGGCCCTCGGCCGTCTCGTCGCGGATGGCCTCGATGGACACCTCGTCGCGCGCGGCGTCGAAGGTCCTCTCGGCCCCGAAGTCGCTCGCGCGGCGCCGGCGCGACTCGCGCGGGTCGGATAGCCAAACCCGGCACCCCCGCTCCGCGAGTGTGGCCGCGATGATGCAGCCCTGAAGACCACCCCCGAGAACCACGACGATGTCGTCCGGTGCCGCGCCCGAGCGCTCGGCACCGTGAAGCGCACACGCCACGGGCTCCACCATCGCGGCGTGCTCCGCAGGGACGCCGTCCGGCACCAAGAGCACGTTGGTCGCCACGATCGCGGCGGGCACCAGGAGAAGCTCGGCGAAGGCCCCGGTGAGGTAGACGAGCGAGCGACACAGGCTCTGACGTCCGCGCCGGCACGGCGAGCACGCCCCGCAGGGAGCCGAATTGGCCACGACGACCCGATCGCCGGCCCGAAGGCCACGCACACCCTCGCCCAGGGCCTCCACCGTGCCCGCCGCCTCGTGCCCGAACAGCGCGGGAAGTGGCCCCAGAGCCGGGTGCCGACCGGTCCGGAACATCTTCGCGTCGGTCGCGCAGGTCAGCGCCCGCTCGACGCGCACGACGATCTCGCCCGGCCCGGGCCGGGGATCGGGAAGCTCGTCCAAGCGCAGGTCGCGAGCCGCGTGAAGCTGAAGGGCACGCACTGACCCCGCACCGTAGTGGCCGTTAGCATGGCGCGCCACCAACCGGGACTCCACATCCCCTACAGCTATCCAGAGCACCTGCGGAGCATCGTCGAGAACTACCTCGCCGCGCTCGACTTCGCGCCCATCGACCTCGCCTCCGCCACGGACGCGGCGGGCACGGAAGGGTTGGTGGAGGCCATGCGCTATTCGCTCCTGGCGGGCGGAAAACGCATCCGGCCGGTGCTTGCCCTCGCGACGTGCGAGCGCCTGGGACGACCGGCCGAGGGGCTGCTTCCCACCGCGGCGGCGCTCGAGCTGGTCCACACCTACTCGCTCATCCACGACGACCTGCCGGCGATGGACGACGACGACCTACGGCGCGGACGGTCCACCTGCCACGTCCTCTACGGCGACGACACGGCGATCCTGGCCGGCGACGCCCTGTACGCGGAGGCGGTGCGGCTCGTGGCGGAACACCAGGAGGGCGGCGCCAAGGTGCAGGTGGGCATCCTGCGCGAGCTGAGCCGCGCCACCGGGGTCGGGGGCATGGTGGGCGGCCAGTTCCTCGACCTCAGCGACGCCGGGCAGCGAGGCGCGGAGGCGCTGCGTCGCGTTCACGCGCTGAAGACCGGGCGCCTCATGGCCTGCGCGGTGCATTGCGCGCTGGTCTACGCCCCGCCGACGCAGGAGGTCGAAGCCGCCTACCGCGCCTTCGCGCGCGAGCTCGGTCTGCTCTTCCAGATCGTCGACGACATCCTCGATGTCGCCGGGACCGAAGATGAGTTGGGGAAGGCCGTCGGGGCCGACGAGCGCATGGGCAAGGTCACCTACGTGAGCGTGTACGGCCTCGATCGGGCGCGCGAACTCGCCGCCGAGACCCGCGACCGCGCTCAGGCGCACCTCGCGGCGCTCCCCGGTCGACAGGGTGATCTCGAGGCCCTTACCGATCTCGTCCTCGCACGCCACTCCTAACCGTCGCGCGCTCCGCGGCGAGAGACGCGAACGACGGAGAGCGATAGGGTTGCGCGGAGTCACGCAACGGGGGGTCTGACGTGGCGCATCGTCCACGGTCGCTGGAACTCGGCATGGCGACATATCTCGCCCGAAAACGTCTCATCGAGCGAAGCGAGCGCTTCCCTGTCACCCTGATGCTCGAGCCGCTCGAGATCTGCAACCTCGCATGTCACGGATGCGGGCGCATCCGGGAGTACGAGCACGTCTTCCACAAGCGCTTGTCCGTGGACGAGTGCCTTCGCGTCGCCGAGGAGGCCGGCGCACCGATCGTCAACATCCCGGGCGGCGAGCCCATGATCCACAAGCAGATCGACGAGATCGTCCTGGGCATTCAGGCGCAGGGACGGTTCGTCTACATGTGCACCAACGGGCTCCTGATGAATCGTGCCTTCGGGCGCATCCCGCCCAGCAACCGGTTCGCCTTCGTCGTGCACATCGACGGAATGCGGGACGTACACGACCACGCCGTCGACCGCGAGGGCGTCTTCGAGACGGCCACGGGCTATATGCGCGAGGCCATCGAGCTCGGGTACCGGGTATGCACGAACACGACGATCTATCGCGGCACAGCTCCGGAGGAGTACGTCGAGCTGTTTACATTCCTCAGGGCGATGGGCGTCGAGGGATGTGTTACATCGCCCGGGTTCGATTACGAGTCGGTCACGCACGACCGTCAGCAGTTCCTCGCGCGCAAGGAGGCGCAGGCCCTCTACGCGCAGGTGCACGATGAGTGCGAAGGACTCGACATCCCGTTCTATAACAACCCGCTCTTCCACGATTTTCTTCAGGGAAAGCGGGACTATCGCTGCACCGCCTGGGCGATGCCGACCTACACCGTCGAGGGCTGGCGCAGCCCCTGTTATCTGTTGGCCGACGAGCATGTGGGCAGCCTTCGCGAGCTCTACGAGGAGACCGACTGGGACAGCTACGGAACGGGGCGCGATCCGCGTTGCGCCAACTGCCTCATGCACTGCGGTTACGAGGCGACCACGATCCTGGACGCCTTCGGGAGCCCCCGCGACCTGGTGGCGCTCGCGCGCTCATGACGCCGGGGCCGGCGGTGCTGTGCGCGGTGCCGGCGGAGCGAGCCGCGCTCGTGCGCGTGAGGGGCCTCGGCGTGGTGCACGCCGGCGGCGTCGGCCCGGGTCCGGCCGGCCGGGCTGCCCGTGAACTGCTGGCGAGGGGTCCGTCCGCGCTGATCGCGGCGGGCTTCTGCGGAGCGCTTGACCCCGACCTCCGCATCGCGGAGCTGATCGCCGCCCGCGAGGTCATCGACGCCGCGACGGGCGAGCGATTCCAGGCCGATCCAGGGCTTCTTTCGGCCGCGCCCGGGCTTCGCGCAGTGCTTTCCAGCACCCCGAGCCTGGTGCGCTCGCCCGACGTGCGGGCCGGCCTTCCGGGCGCCGCCGTCGACATGGAGTCCGCGGCCGTGGCGCGTGCCGCGGCCGAGGCCGGCGTTCCGTTCCTGGCGCTTCGCTCCGTCACGGATCGCACCCACCACCGCATGCCCGACATCTCGCGTGCCGTCGCGCCGAACGGCACCATCCAGATGTGGCCGCTCGCCCGGAGCGCCGCTCGACGCCCCACAGAGCTGGGCCGGCTCCTGCGCCTGGCCGCGACGTCCGCGCGCGCGGCTCGGTCGCTCCGGCGGGGTCTTCAGATCATGGTGGACCGACTGTGAAGCTGGCCTTGGTGACCGGGGCGAGCGGCTTTCTCGGCTCGAGCGTGGCGGACGAGCTCCTTCGCGAGGGCTGGCAGGTCCGGACGATCGTCCGGACGAAGCCCCGCGACGGCCTGCATTGGCCCGCGGCATGTGACGCGCTGCGCGGAGATCTTCGGAGAGTTGAGGATGTCCGTGCCGCGATGCAGGGAGTCGACGCGGTCTTCCACCTGGCTGCCGAGTACTCGCTGGCCCGCCACCGCGCCGAGCGGATGGAGCGCGACAACGTGGCGACGACCGCAAACGTCCTCGACGCCGCTCGCCGGGCCGACGTCCCCCTGGTGCACACCTCCTCGGTGGCGACCATCGGGCTTCCTGGCGACGGCGGGCTCGGCGACGAGGACGCCCCCCTTCCCGAGGCGCAGATCGTCGGGGGATACAAGCGCAGCAAGGTCGCCTCGGAGGCCGTCGCGCTCGCCGCGGCCGCGTCGGGGCAGCACGTCGTCGTCGTCAACCCCACAGCGCCCGTCGGGCCCGGCGATCATCGGCCGACCCCCACCGGCCGCCTGGTGCGCGACGCCGCCTTCGGGCGCATGCCTGCGGTCGTCGATACGGGCCTCAACGTCGTCTCGGCCGCCGACGTCGCGATCGGGCACCGACTCGCGCTCGAGAAGGGAGCCTCGGGCCGGCGATACATCCTGGGGGGGGACAATCTCACCCTCAACTTCATCGTGAGCGTCGCCGCTCAGGCGGTCGGGCGGCGGCCACCGGCTCTGGTCATTCCCCATTCGGCATCGATCATCCTCTCGGCGGTCGATGAGGTGATCGAGGGGCGGCTGCTGCGCCGGGAGCCGCGGGCGCCCCTGGACGGTGCCCTCATGGCTCGCAAGCGCATGTGGGTGAGCACGGAGCGCGCGGCCCGGGAGCTGGGTTTTCGCGCGAGCCCCGGCCACGAGGCGCTGACGGACGCCGCCCGCTGGTACGCGGGCGCCCGAAGTGTGACGCGCGAGGCTGCGTGAGCGAGGGCAGCGGACCGAGCGCGGACCGTCTTCGCGTCGCCCTCGACCGGGGCGCCGACCATCTGGCGTCCCTCCATCACGACGGCGGCTACTGGTGGGAGGAACTCGAGGCGAACTCGACGATCACCGCCGAGCACCTCTTTCTGCGGAGCGCCCTGGGCATCGCGACGGACGACGAGCGGCGACGCATCGCGGCGGAGCTCCGCGCGACGCAACGGGGCGACGGATCCTGGCCCGTCTGGTACGGCGGGCCGCCAGACGTGAACGTCACGACCGAGGCGTACTACGCGCTCCGACTCTGCGGGGTGCCGGCCGACGATCGCGCGATGCGGCGGGCCCGCGACGTGGTCCTCGGCCTCGGCGGAGCCGATCAGACACGGTTCCTGACGCGCGTCTGGCTGGCCCTCCTGGGTCAGTTCCCGTGGTCCTCGCTGCCCGTCCTGCCACCGGAGATGATCCTTCTGCCGCCCCGAGCGCCGCTTTCCCCGTACCGGTTCGCGTGCTGGGCACGCGGCACCTTCGTGGCGCTCATGCTCCTCCTGTCGCGGCAGCCAACCTTCCCGCAGCCGGTCGGCGCGCGCGAGTTGTTCATCGACGAGCCCGGGGCGCAGGCGCCGCCGCCGCCCCGAGCGCCGGGCCGCTGGTCCCCGTGGCTGGCTCGCGGCGAACGGCTGGCGCGCCTCTACAACAGGCGCCCGGTCGCGCCTCTGCGGAGGCGGGCGGAGGCCCGCGTCGTCCGTTGGATCTGCGACCGGCAGGAGGCCGACGGATCCTGGGGCGGCATCCAGCCGCCGTGGGTCTTCTCGCTGCTGGCCCTTCGGTCGGTCGGCTTCCCCGTCGATCATCCCGTCATGGAACGAGGGCTCCGGGGGTTCGACGAGACCTTCTCGCTCCATCTCGACAGCGGGCGGCGTCTGCGGATTCAGCCCTGCCTGTCCCCGATCTGGGACACCGCCCTGGCCGCGGTCGCGATGCTCGACGCCGGGCGGAGCGACTCTCCCGAGGTGCGGGCGGCCATCGAGTGGATGCGCGCCAAGGAGGTCACGCAGTACGGCGACTGGTGGGAGATCCCTCAGCGAGGCCGCCCCGGGGGCTGGGCGTTCGAGTTCGAGAACATCTGGTACCCGGACACGGACGACACGGCGGAGGTTCTGATCGCGCTGCGCAAGGCCGGCGCCCCGCGGGACGATCCGGCCGTGCAACGCGGCGTCTCCTGGCTCCGGACGATGCAGTCGGCGGACGGCGGGTGGGGCGCCTTCGACGTGGACAACAGCATGTCGATCATGAACCAGCTTCCGATGTGCGACTTCGGCGAGGTCCTCGACCCCCCGACCGAAGACGTGACGGCCCACGCAGTCGAGGGCCTCTGCATCTCCGGCGTCCCGGCATCCGATCCCGCAGTGCGAGCGGGCGTGGAGTACCTCGTGCGCACGCAGCGCCCCGACGGATCCTGGTGGGGCCGCTGGGGCGTCAACCACGTCTACGGCACCGGGGCCGTGGTTCCCGCCCTCCACGCCGCGGGACACGACATGGGCTCCACGACGGTGCGCCGCGCGGTGGGCTGGCTTCTCGACCGCCAGAACGCCGACGGAGGATGGGGCGAGGACATCCGCAGCTACACGGACCCCGCCTGGGTCGGGCGCGGGGAGTCGACACCGTCGCAGACCGCCTGGGCTCTGCTCGCCCTGCATGCCGCCGCGCCGGATGACCCCGCGGCCGGACGGGGCCTCGCGTATCTGGTGGACCGGCAGCGCCCCGACGGATCGTGGGACGAGCCTCAGTTCACCGGAACCGGCTTCCCGAGCGACTTCATGATCAACTACCACGGGTACCGGCAGTACTTTCCGGTCACGGCGCTGGCTCGCTTCGCCGGATGAGCGCGCCGGTCCACAGCGGCGAAGCCGCCGCCCGCCGGGCGGTGCGCGATCACGACGAGAACTTCCCGGTCGCCTTCCGCCTGCGTCCACGCGACCGGCGCCGCGCCATGGACGCCGTCTACGCGTTCTGCCGGGCGACCGACGACATCGGCGACGAGGGCAGCGCGGCGCCGGACGAGCGGCTCGCCGCCCTCGACGCCTGGGAGCGCGATCTGCGTCGGGCCCTCGTGGGCGACACGCGCGATCCGCGCCTCGCGACTCTCGCGGCTGCTGCGACACGCTTCCCACTGCCGCTCGATCCGTTCCTCCGCTTGATCGAGGCGAACCGCATGGACCAACGGCGGCGGCGCTACAACACCCGCGACGAGCTCATCGAGTACTGCGAGCACTCGGCCACGCCGGTCGGCGAGATGGTGCTCGCCGTTCTCGGCTACCGGGATTCTTGGCGCATCGGCATGAGCGACGCCACCTGCGTGGGCCTCCAGTTGATCAACTTCTGGCAGGACATCGCTCGCGATCTCGCAGACCGGGATCGCATCTACCTGCCACGAGAGGACATGGAGCGCTTCGCCGTCCGGGAGCGGGACCTGCGCGGCCCGACGGCCGGACCCGAAGTCCGCGCGCTGATCGAGTTCGAGGTCGAGCGCGCGCGGACGCTGTTCCGGGAGGGCGCCCCGCTCTCGCGCTTCGTACCGCGGCGCGCGCGGCTGGACATCCGCATGTTCACCGCGGCCGGCCTCGCGCTCTGCGACGCGATACGCGATCAGGACTACGACACGCTTGCCGCGCGGCCGGCCCCCGGACGGCGCGGACGAGCGACGATCGCGGTCCGTACGATCATCGCGATGGCGAGGCGCCGCGCATGAGGACCACCCTCGCGTACGGGGCGTGCCGTGAGATCGCCCGGAGGGAGGCGCGCAACTTCTACTACGGCTTCGTCCTCTTGCCGCCCGACCGCCGATCCGGGATCTACGCCGCATACGCCTTCAGCAGGCGCGCCGACGACAGCGTCGACGGCGACGACACCGTCGAAGAGAAACTCGCCGCCGTGGCAACTCGGCGCGCAGAGCTCGACGCCTGCTACGCCGGAACACCGGAGCCCACCGACGCGGTGCTCGTGGCCCTCGCCGACACCGTGCGGCGCTTCGGTATCCCCCGCCGCTACCTTGACGACCTTCTCGACGGCGTGCAGATGGACCTCGAGAAGCGCCGGTACGGGGACTTCGCGGAACTCCGCTCCTACTGCGACCGCGTGGCCGGCGCGGTCGGGCTGATCAGCCTGTACGTGTTCGGCTTCCAGAGCCCGGAGGCCCCCGTCCGGGCTCGCGAACTCGGTGTCGCGCTCCAGATGGTGAACATCATGCGCGACGTGGCCGAGGACGCCGAGCGAGACCGAATCTACCTGCCGGCCGACGAGATGGCGGCCCACGGGGTCACCGAGGACGAGGTGCTCGCCGGCGAGTCCTCCGCCGGCTTCCGGGCGCTGATGGCCGATCAGGCGGACCGGGCGCGCGAGCACTTCGCGCGGGGCGAGCTGCTTCTGCCGATGCTCGACCTCCGCGCGCGGATGTGCGTCTCCATGCTCTCCGGGCTCTACCGCGCGATCCTCGCCGACATCGAGGCCGGCGGCTACGACATCGTGCTCGATCAGAGGGTCTCGCTCTCGACGCCCCGAAAGCTCGGGCTCATGGCACGACGCAGCGCGCAGAGCCTATGAGCGCTCGCCGCGTGGTCGTCTGCGGAGGAGGGGTCGCGGGCATCGCCGCGGCCGTGGAGGCCGCGGGCCACGGGGCCCGGGTCACCCTGGTGGAGCGACGGCCGTTCCTGGGCGGGAAGGCGTACAGCTTCCGCCATCGCAACGGCCGCGAGATCGACAACGGCCAGCACGTCTATCTCGGCTGCTGCTCGGCCTACATGGGCCTCCTTCGGGCGCTCGGCACGCTCGCTCGGACGACGCTCCAACCGCGCCTCGACATTCCGGTGCGCGATCGGGCCGGGGTGCGCGGCGCGCTGACGGCGGGACGGGCGCCCGCCCCGCTTCACCTCGCCCGCTCGTTCGCGACCTACCCCCACCTGACGCTCCGGGACAAGGGCGCCGCGGCACGGGCGCTGGCCGAGCTGACCGTGCTCGGCAATCGGGCACGGCAGCGACTCGACCGCCTCAGCTTCGCGGATTGGCTCGCCGAGCGCGGGCAGGACGAGCGCTCCATCCGCGCTTTCTGGGATCTCATCGTGTTGCCCACCTGCAACGACCGCAGCGACCGGGTGTCGGCCGCGGTGGCGGCGTTCGTATTCCAGGAGGGCTTTCTGCGCCGGCGCGACGCGTCAGCGATCGGCTATGCCCGGGTCGGGCTGACCCAGCTCGTCGATCCGGCGACGCGGGCGCATCTGGAGGCCCGCGGCGGGCGAGTGATCGCCGGCCGTGGCGTGGGCGAGGCGGGTCCGGGCGGCGTCTGGCTGGACGACGGCACGCATCTGCCGGCCGACGGGGTCGTGCTGGCGCTTCCGGCCCCGCGAGCGCACGCCGTCTGCCCGGCGGCCCTTCCCCGGGAGCCGCGCCTCGGGACGTCCCCGATCGTCAACGTGCACGTCTGGTTCGATCGTCCGGTCATGCAGGAGACGATGATCGCCGTCATCGACAGCCCCGCGCAGTGGGTCTTCAACCGATCCGCGATCGTCGATGGCGCCGCCGGCCCCGGTCAGCATCTGGCCGTCACGATCAGCGGAGCCCGCGACGAGGTGACCGTGTCGCGGGACGAGCTGGCGGAGACGATCGTCGCCGAACTGACGCACCTGTTCCCCGCGGCCCGCGCCGCGCGGATCGAGGATGTGGCCGTTGTGAAGGAGGTCGACGCGACCTTCGCGGCCGCCCCGGGACAGGCCGCGGAGCGGCCGGGACCGCACACGCCCTTTCCCGAGGTTGCCCTGGCAGGCGCGTGGACGGCCACCGGCTGGCCCGCGACGATGGAGGGCGCCGCGCGCAGCGGCATGCGGGCCGCGCGCGTAGCGCTGGGTGTGCCGGTGGCAGCGACCGCCGGACGGTTTACGTGAGCGACCGGGCATTCCGGCCGGTCACGTCGCCACCGGGTCGCGAACCCGAGGCACGGTCAGCGCCCCCAGGCCATGCCCGAAAAGCTCCACAGCCGGCGCGGGGGACATCAGCGCCCACGACCCCCGCCTGGTAGAGGGACATCCGGCGCTGGCGGCCGAGTACCGCCGACTCGCCGAGCGCGGTGCGCGAGGAGGCCGAGCGCATCGTGGCCGCGCTCAGCCCCGGAGCGCTTCAGCCGCCCGATTCCTGAGCGGCATCCGCACGGGGGCGGGCGGGCGCGGACACGACGGGCGGCCGGGCGTAGGCGTCCGCCGAGCTGCGCGTGAGCAGCCACACCCCGACTCCGACCAGCACGAGCCCGGCCGCGAGCTGGGCGGCGGGCACGAGCTCCGTGGGCCATGACTCACCGAACAGAACCGGCGCCAGAGCGACCGGGACAAGCGTGTTGATGACCGCGACGATCGACTCGACGGTGGTCGCGTGGCCCAATTGGAGGGCGCTGGTCTTGGCCGTGTAGCCGAGCGTGCCGACGGCCGCCGCGGAGGCAAAGGCGACCGCAAGCATCAGCCACCGCCCGGTATCGATCGAGTCGGCCATCAGCTTGGAGAGCACCCCGTTGAGCGCCCAGGCGCAACCGACCGACACGGCGATCACGCGCGGGTCGACCCACCGGCCCCGCATGCGCACGACGAAGACGGCGACCGTGCCCGCCAACAGCACGCTGACGACCACGGCCCAGGGCGCGGGGCCCGCGACCGAGACAGTTCGAGCGGGGGCGCGGATCGCCACGAGCGCGACGCCGCCGGCGAGCATGCCCACCCCGATCAGGGCGGACGCCCTCACGCGTTCGTGGAGCACGACGTACGAAAATCCCACGAGCAGGAACAATCCCAGCGCCATGCCGGGAGCCACGACCGTCAGCGGGGCGACGAGGAGCGCGAGGGTCTTGAGGATCCAGCCGCCCAGGTCCAACGTGGCCGCGAGGCGCCACATCGGCCGGCGCACCAGGCTGGCCAGCATGGATATCCGCAGGTTCGCGGCGACCGGCACGCGCCGGGCTTCCATGGCCGTCAGGACGACCGCGAGGCTCGCGGTGGTGGCCGCAGCGGCGATCAGGATGATGGCCAGCGAGGCATTGCTCACGGCGACACCGCCGGCGAAAACGTTACGATCCCCGCGCTCGCGACCTCCACGGACGGGACCTGCTGACCCTCGCACACCATCCTCAAGCCGGCTCCCGGAGCGGGTCTCGCGGTCTCGCCACACGGCTTCTCGGGGCCGTCCGGGCAGTCGCCGGCGGCGCCGGCCGCGGGCGGCGCGAGGCGGCGATCGTGCTCACGGCCCTGGGCGCCTACAACCTCGTGCGGGCGCTGCCCCGGGTGACGATCGCTCGCGGCGTCGCCAACGGCAGGCGCGTGGCGGAGCTTGAGCGCCGCCTTGGGATCGACATCGAGGAGAGCGCGCAACGCCTCTTCCTTCGCCGCCGGCTCGGGATGCCCCTGTGGAATGCGCTTTACCTTGGCAGTCAACTCGTCATCATGCCCCTGACGCTGGGGCTGGTCTACCGGTACCGACGCGAGTCCTGGCCGTTCGTCCGCAACCTCGCGCTGATCTCGTGGTCGGGCGGCCTCTCGTGGTACGCCCTCCAGCCAACGGCACCTCCGCGTCTGGTCGGCGGCCGCACCGTCGATACGGTCAGCCAGCAGACCCTAGTCAAGCTGGACTCGACTCTCCTCCGCACGACCTACAACCCGGTCGCCGCGATGCCCAGTTTGCACGTCGGCATGTCGTTCCTTGCCGCCTGGTCGCTCATCAACCTCTGCGACTCGGGCTGGACATCGGTCCTCGGTTCCGTCTACCCGGCCCTGGTCACCGTGGCCGTCGTGGTCACGGGGAATCACTACGTGCTGGACGTGGCGGCGGGCCTCGGGGTGGCAGCGTCCGCCCTGGCCATCGCGCGGCGGCTCACGCGGCCCCCGGGGGCGGCGAGCACCTGGCTGGTGCCCCGTCCGGGGCTCTAGAGAGGCCCGGCCTCGGCGCCCTCCGTCGGAAGCGGCACGACGACCGTGGGTCGGCGATGCTCGTCGGCCCTGCGATTGACCTCGACCACGCGCTGCATGAGATCCCGGTAGGTCGGCGGAGGAGCGAAGCCCTCCACCTGGAGCTCGGCAGCGAGGCGGTTCGCCCACGTCACGAGGCTCGGAACCGGCTCGACGAGTCCGTCGAGCAGCGCCTGCTCGAGGACGAGGCCGCCCAGGCCCCGCAGCTCCGCGATGACCACGGCTCTCCGCCGCGGCCGGCGCGGCTTGGCGCGGCTGCGGCGCTTTCGAGGCAAGGTGGCAATGCGGGTGGTCGGAGCGCTGTTCGTCGTCATCGAACCGCCGTCTCGGGGTGTAGTGGGCCCTCCCCACCTCGGCCGGACGGGGCGCTCGCTCATTCCCCCGAAAGGGTGAATGCAGGATCGCGCGCGGGAGCGCTTGCGGGTACGATGACGCCCGCGCCGCGAAGACGGATCGGCATCGGTCACCGGGCCTCGCGCCCGAGCCCCGAGAGAGGAGCCCGAACATGCCCGACGCGCCCAAGACGATCGAGTCGCTGGAGGTCGAGGAGCGGGTCTTCGCGCCCCCGCCGGAGTTCGCGGCGCGGGCGACCGCCGACGCGGACTTGGTGCGACGAGCAGCCGAGGACCCACTGGGCTATTGGGCCGACGAGGCGGAGCGGCTCGACTGGATGAAGCCCTGGCAGACACTTCTCGACGACTCCAACCCGCCGTTCTACAAGTGGTTCGTGGGCGGAGAGCTCAACGTGAGCGTCAACTGCCTGGATCGCCACCTGGACCAGCGCGGCGAGCGCGTCGCCCTCTACTGGGAGGGCGAGCCGGGCGACCGCCAGGCGATCACCTATCGAGACCTCCACGAGCGGGTCTGCCGCTTGGCCAACGGTCTGCGCAGCCTTGGCGTGAAGCGCGGGGACCGCGTGGCGATCTACCTGGGCATGGTCCCGGAGCTTCCCGCCGCGATGCTGGCCTGCGCGCGGATCGGCGCAGCGCACACGGTGATCTTCGGCGGCTTCTCGCCCGACTCGCTCTCGGACCGCATCCAGGACTGCTCCTGCCGCGCCGTCATCACCGCGGACGAAGGCTGGCGCAACGGCAAGACGATCGCCCTGAAGGAGAACGTGGACAAGGCGCTCACCTCATGCCCGTCGGTCGAGGCCGTCGTGTGCGTGCGCCGCACGGGCGGCGAGGTCGGTTGGGTCGACGGCCGCGACCATTGGTACCACGAGCTCGTCGCCGGGCAGCCGCCCGAGTGCGAGCCCGAGGCGATGGACGCGGAAGACCTCCTCTACGTCCTCTACACCTCCGGGACGACCGGAAAGCCCAAGGGGATCGTTCACACGACGGGCGGATACCTGACCGCCGTCGCCGCGACGCACCGCCACGTGTTCGACATCCGAGACGACGACATCTTCTGGTGCGCCGCCGACTGCGGGTGGGTCACCGGGCACAGCTATATCGTCTACGGCCCGTTGGCCAACGGCTGCACCGGGGTGCTGTACGAGGGCGCGCCGGGCTTTCCGGGCCCGGACCGGTGGTGGGAGATCGTCGAGCGCTACGGCGTGACCATCCTCTACACGGCCCCCACCGCAATCCGCACGTTCATGAAATGGGGCAAGGAGCACCCGCGGCTCCACGATCTGTCGACCCTCCGCCTGCTCGGGAGCGTCGGCGAGCCCATCAACCCCGAGGCGTGGATCTGGTACCAGGAGACGATCGGCGGCGGGCGCTGCCCGATCGTGGACACCTGGTGGCAGACCGAGACGGGCTGCATCATGATCTCGCCACTTCCGGGCGTCACGGCGACCAAGCCCGGCTCCGCCACCCACGCTCTTCCCGGGGTCGGCGCCGACATCGTGGATGAGCTCGGCGAGAGCGTGCCGTTCGGCTCGGGCGGCTACCTGGTGCTGACCGAGCCGTGGCCCGGCATGCTGCGTACGCTCTACGGTGACGACGAGCGGTTCGTCGAGACCTATTGGTCGCGCTTTCCCGGGCTCTACCTGGCGGGCGACGGCGCCCGGCGAGACGAGGACGGCTACTACTGGCTCATGGGCCGTATCGACGACGTGATGAACGTGTCCGGGCACCGGCTCTCGACGATCGAGATCGAGAGCGCGCTGGTCGACCACGAGGCGGTCGTCGAGGCGGCCGTCGTGGGACGCAGCGACCCCACCACGGGTCAGGCGATCGCGGCCTTCGTCACGCTGCAAGCATCGATTGAGGGCGACGACGCGCTCATCGCGGAGCTCCGCCAGCACGTCGCCACCCGCATCGGCGGAATCGCCCGCCCCGCGTCGATCGTCCTGACCGACGATCTGCCGAAGACGCGCTCCGGGAAGATCATGCGGCGCCTGCTCCGCGACATCTCCGACGACCGCCAGATGGGCGACGTGACCACCCTCGCCAACGCGGAGGTGGTCAGCGAGATCGCCCAGATGGCCGCGGCCGCCCGCGCGGCGGGCACCGGGGAGTAGCTCAACGAGGCAGGAGCCGGCTCGTCGCGGCGGCACGCCGGTCACGGAGCCGTGTCGTCCGCTCCGAGGCGGCCGCGCGCATGCTCCAGGGCATAGGCCAGAGCCAGCCGTGGGGGCGAGGCCCGATGGGACTCGCGGTACCAGGCCAGAAGACCCTCGATACCGAGCGCGAGCGCCAGGCGCCCCCGACGGTCGGCATCCGCCGCCAGCGCGATGGCGAGCGCCAGGGCGGCGATCGCGCCGGACGGACCCGTGCCCTTGTCGCGGGATCGCAGCCGGGGCACGGGGCCCGCGCTCGAGTGGACGACGTCGGCGCTGACCATCGTCATGCCAGGGCCATCCCAGGGCACGACCGAGAGCACCGCGCGGCGGCCGAACCCGTCAAGCGAGACGAGATCGCCCGGCAGCGTGCCCTCGTCAGCGTCGGCAACCCGCATCGCGAACGCACGCAACGCGTCCCGGTAGGCGTCCCAGAGCGAGCCCGGGAGCTTCGACGCCGGGAGCGCCGCGAGACCCACGCCCACCTCCTGACGATCGTCTGCCTCATGCTGCGGCCATCGCCCCGCGGCGGGCTGGAGCGACACCCCCGCCGAGGCGAGGCCGTAGAACGCCACGTCGACGGCCACCGTGCGCCTCGGCCGCGACAGCAGCCCCACGCGCCTCCCTACGAGCCGGGCCGGGCGGCCGACCGGCGCGGCGCCAGGACCTCCAAGGCGACGAGCCACACCGCGAGGAGGACCGCGACGACGATGACGGTCGTGAACGAGGGCTGGTTCCACAGGACCAGCGCGATCAGCGCCAGCGCCACGCCGGCCGCCTGGAGCAGGCCCCGGTGCTCGCGGACCCTCCGCTCCACGCCGTCCAACTCCTCCTCCATGCCCGCGGCCCCGCGGATCGACAGCGCGAACCTCCTCACCGACGCGCGCAGCGAGACGGCGTAGCGCGAGGGGCCCACCACCCACGCTCCGAAGGCCAGGAGCAGGCCGAGCAGCATGATGACCCAGGTCTGGCGGGACAGATTGTCGACGACGATCTCGTACGCCTGGCCCCCCGCGAGCCTCACGGCCGTGTCGGGGATGAGGTCGATCACGACTTGGCGCCCCACGTCGAGCGAGATCAACGTGATGGCCATCGCGACCGCGATGCCCACGCCTACGGCGATGAGCGCCCGGCGGCGACTGACCGCGACGGCAACCGACGCCGCGAGAAGCACAAACGCGACGACGGGCAGCGCGGTCCCCAGCGTGTCGAGGATGCTCACGGCGTCCTGCGCCTCGGCCAACTGATCGCTGCTGGCGATGACGACGACGCCCTCCCCCTCCCGAGGCTCGCCCAGGAGCGCGTTCGCGTCGCTGCCCAGGGCCGAGCGAACGGCGGCGACGGCGTCCGAGAGATCGAGCCGGATCTCGCCGTCGGAGGTCTCGAGCAGACCATCGGCGTCGTCGCCCAAGAGCACCGCGACCAGCTGCTCGTGCGCGAGCCTGTTGGCCGCGGACCAAAGCTTGTTGAACTCCTCGCTCTGGATGAGCTTGGATGCCTCCTCGCGAACGAGGGTCTCGAGAGCGGAAGCGATCGGTCCCGCGAGGAACTGGGCCCGCTCCGGGAGGGCGGCGCGAGCCTCCTCGCGGAGCCCGCTCGTGTCACGCGCAAGCTCGTCGACGATGAGGGTGGCCACGGCGTCGGCGACCTCGGGGTCCTGGGGAAGCGGGGCCACGGTCGCCACCCACTCGTCGGTGTCGAGCAGGACGTCCTTGGTCCACGTGGTGATGTTCGCGGCGAAGCCGACCACCAGCCCGAGGATCAGCAGCAGGACGGCCGCAGCGTTGCGCAGGCGCCGAGCGCCGGCGCGAGGGGCAACAGCCACGGGGGTCACTCCTTCCGTCGATCTTCGACGCGAAGACGCAACCCTATCGGTCATGCCGGAGCCGGGACTCGAACCCGGACGCCCGAAGGCAGAGGATTTTAAGTCCTCCGCGTCTACCCGTTCCGCCACTCCGGCAGGGGGGCTCTCAATCTCGTGCCCGTCGGAGCCGCTAACGACCGAAGGTCGCCGGGCCCGGCGTGCGGTCGACCGCGGCTAAGCGGGTCTTCTCGACGCCGCGGGCCCACGGCTCGGGGAGGATGGGCCACCGCTCAAGGATTTGCGCGTGGCGAATGAACCGGGTGTTCTCGCCCTTGGCGAAGATGAGACGTCGCTGGTCGCGGGCCTTCTCAATCCGGCCCAAGGCCTCGTCGAGCCCGGGGACGCCCTGGGGCTCGTCGTGCTGGGCAGAGCCGCCGTCCGCCTGACCCTCCGCCGACATGGTCCTACCTTACCGCGACCTCGGCGACGCGACGACACGGGGTCCCGCCTGCCGGCCCAGCGCGGACAGCGCGATCCCGTCGAGCAGATCGCGCACGCTGACCGTGAGCACCGACGCCCCCGACGCACGGAGCACCTCGGCAACGATGCACGCGCCGGCGACGATGGCCGGCGCGCGATCCGGCTCGAGACCGGGGACCAGCTCGCGCTCGTGGAGCGGGAGCGACGCCAGGCGCGACAGCATCGTTTCGACGCCGTCCTGGGTCAGCCGGTGGCCGTGGACCGTGTCGTGGTCGTAGCCCCCCGCCTCGATCGCCGCGAGGGTCGTGATCGTGCCGGCGACGCCCACGAGGGGAGCCGGCCCACCGATCTCCCGAAGCGCCGGGGCGATGACGCGACCGGCCTCCGCGCGGAGGGCTGAGACCTGCGCGGGCTCGGGGGGGTCACGCGCCAGGTGGCTCTCGGTCTGCCGCACCGCTCCCAGCTGGAGGCTGGCGGAGCCCTCGATTCCGTCGGGGCCGCCCCGAACGAGCTCCGTGCTGCCGCCGCCGACATCCACCAC